>WGBJ01000029.1 GCA_015494385.1 Marinosulfonomonas sp. | reverse complement strand
GTCTGGGCCTTGCCCTGCAGGCCGAGGGCGGCAGCGTCATCGTAACAGCGGTGGAACCCGATAGCGGTGCCGCAGCGGTGGGTTTGCAAGAAGGCGATATCTTCGTTTCGATCAACCAGAAACCGGTCAACAGTCTGGCGGATGTCAATGCCGTGATCGACGAGGCGACTGAGGCCGGACGCCCTTCGGTTCTGGTGCAGATCGAGCGCGACGGCAACCGCCGCTTTGTTGCCATCCCTTTCTCTGAAAAGGGCTAAACTATTCGGGGGCTGGATATGGTTTCCGGCCCCCGTTTTGCCTATATAGCTATTATGCGTATTTTAATAATTGAAGATGATGCCAGCACCGCCGGTTTTCTGGAAAAAGGACTGGGCGAGGCCGGACATTCCACCACCTGGGTAAAAACCGGTGTCGAAGGGCTGTCCCATGCGCTGGAAGGCCCTTATGATGTTATCATTCTGGACCGGATGCTGCCCGAGCTCGACGGTATTTCCATTCTGAAAACCATGCGGTCGAACAATGTGCAAACGCCGGTGTTGTTGCTCTCGGCCCTTGGCCAGACCGACCACCGCGTCGAAGGTCTGCGCGCCGGTGCGGATGACTATCTGACCAAACCCTTTGTTTTCTCCGAACTTCTGGCCCGTCTTGAGGCCATCATGCGCCGCAGTGCGCCGGTTTCACAGGATGAAACCACTCTGAAGGTGCAGGATCTGACGCTGGATCTGATGACCCGCACCGCCACCCGTGGCACCCGCCGGATCGAACTGCAACCACGCGAATTCCAGATACTCGAATATCTGATGCGCACTGCGGGGCGGATCGTGACCCGCACGATGCTGCTGGAAAACGTGTGGGATTACCATTTCGATCCGCAAACCAACGTGATTGACGTTCATATCAGCCGCTTGCGCAAGAAAATCGATGCCCCCGGCGAAACACCCCTGATCCAGACCGTGCGCGGCGCCGGTTACCGGATGGTGAAATGACCCCCCCGCCCCACAGAGGCAAAAGCGCCATCCGGCGCCTGTTCGCGCTGCATATCTTTGCCTCGCTGCTGGCGTCGGCCGTGGTGCTGGGGGCGGTTTATATCGGCACCATGCGGCTGCTGGAAAACCAGACCGCACAGGCGGTGGATGCGGAACTGAACGGGCTGGTGCGGGATTACATCGAGGGCGGGCAATTCGCGCTGCGCTCGGCCATTGCCGACCGCTCGACCTCGCGATCAAGCGCGGATTCGCTTTATCTGTATGCCACCGCCGATGGCCACCCGATTGCTGGCAACCTGTCCAGCTGGCCCGATGTGCCGATGGATGGCACATGGCACACCATCCGTCTGATGCGCACCGACATTGATAAAAATGTGCTGGTCGGCCTGCGGGCGATCACCCTGCCCGGCGGCGCACGGCTGATTGTCGGGCGGGATTTGCGCAGCCAGCGGGAATTCCGCGACATCCTGAAATATGCCTCATGGGCCTTGCTTGGCTCGTTTCTGGTGTTCGGCTCGTTGGGCGGGCTGTTCGTGTCGCGCTCAATCCTGAAACGGGTTGGCGAAATCCAGCAGGCCGCCACCGAAACCGCGCGCGGGGATCTGTCCCGCCGTGTGCCCCTGCGCGGCACCGGTGATGAATTCGACCGGCTGGCCGAAGCCCTGAACGACATGCTGTCCAAGAACGAAACGCTGGTGACCGAATTGCAGATGGTCACTGACAGCCTGTCACACGACCTGCGCACGCCGCTGGCCCGCCTGCGCAACACGCTGGAAACCGCGCTGGCAAACCCAGATGCGGACAATTCCGACATGATCGCCGAAGCCCTGTCCGAGGCCGATTACGTCCATCAGGTCTTCACCGATCTGCTGGATATTGCCCGGGTCGAGGCCAATCTGGCCCAATCCCAGATCGAGCCGCTGGACCTGTCAAAAATCGTGAAAGACACGGTCGAGCTTTATACCCCGCTGGCCGAGGAAAAAGACCAGACACTGACCACGCATATCACCGATAAAGCGATGATCGAGGGGCACAAACAGTTCCTTGCCCGCGCCATTTCCAACCTGCTGGACAATGCCATCAAATTCACCCCGCGCGGCGGGAAAATTGACGTCTCCCTGACCGCACAAGACGACAAGATCCTGCTGGCCATCACCG
>WGBJ01000028.1 GCA_015494385.1 Marinosulfonomonas sp. | reverse complement strand
ATCTGGGCGAGCTGGGGGCCGATGTCGTGGTCAAACGCAACGATGCCCTTGGCGTGAACGAGGCGATGGCAATGGCTCCCGAGGCGATCCTGCTGTCCCCCGGCCCCTGTGATCCGGCACAGGCGGGCATTTGTCTGGAGCTGA
The DNA here is from genome assembly GCA_015494385.1 of Marinosulfonomonas sp. Lineage (GTDB taxonomy): Bacteria > Pseudomonadota > Alphaproteobacteria > Rhodobacterales > Rhodobacteraceae > Profundibacter. The sequence goes on along the minus strand of WGBJ01000028.1, from coordinate 6,403 downwards.
CCCGCGCCGCTGCGGCCGCGCAGGTGCCTTTGATGGGCGTTTGTCTGGGCCATCAGGCGATCGGCGAAATGTTTGGCGGCAAGGTGGTGCGTTGCCATGAAATCGTGCATGGCAAGATGGGCAGCATGAAGCATGACGGCACTGGCGTCTTTGCCGGTCTGCCCTCGCCGTTTGACGCCACCCGTTATCATTCGCTAATTGTCGAGCGCGAGAGCCTGCCCGATTGTCTGGTTGTGAACGCCGAGCTTGAGGATGGCACCATCATGGGCCTGCGCCACAAGGAATTGCCGATCCACGGGGTGCAGTTTCATCCGGAATCGATTGCCTCGGAACACGGACATAAATTGCTGCAGAATTTTCTGGATATTGCCGGCATCCAGACCAAAGAGGTGGCCGCATGAGTGACGCGCTAAAGCCCCTGATCCACGCCGCCGCCGAAGGCCCGCTGACCCGCGAGCAGGCCGAACAGGCGTTCGGCATCCTGTTTGACGGCGAAGCCACCCCCAGCCAGATCGGCGGATTTCTGATGGCGCTGCGCACCCGTGGCGAAACGGTGCAGGAATACGCCGCCGCCGCCAAGGTGATGCGCGACAAATGCAATGCGGTAAAGGCACCGGCGGGCGCGATGGACATCGTTGGCACCGGCGGCGATGGCAAAGGCACGCTGAACATCTCAACCGCAACCGCCTTTGTTGTGGCGGGCGCTGGCGTGACCGTGGCCAAACACGGCAACCGCAACCTGTCGTCCAAATCCGGCGCGGCTGATGCGCTGGGACAGATGGGCATCAACGTGATGGTCGGGCCAGAAGTGGTTGAAAAAGCCATTGAATCCGTTGGCATTGCCTTCATGATGGCCCCCATGCACCACCCCGCCATTGCCCACGTCATGCCCACCCGCGCCGAACTGGGCACGCGCACGATTTTCAACATCCTTGGCCCGCTGACCAATCCGGCCGGTGTGAAACGCCAGTTGACCGGCGCCTTTTCCCGCGACCTGATCCGCCCGATGGCCGAAACACTGGGTGAGTTGGGGGCGGAAAAAGCATGGCTGGTGCATGGCTCGGACGGCACGGATGAATTGTCGATCGCCGGTGTCAGCTGGGTTGCCGCGCTTAAGGACGGCAAGGTCACCGAATTCGAGGTAAACCCCGAAGACGCCGGTCTGCCCGTGCATCCGTTCGAGGCAATTCTTGGCGGCACGCCCGAGGAAAACGGTGTCGCCTTCCGCGCCCTGCTGGACGGCGAAAAATCCGCCTACCGTGATGCGGTTCTGCTGAACGCCGCCGCCGCCCTGCTGGTGGCGGGCAAGGTGGACAACCTGAAGGATGGTGCAAAACTGGCCGCCCAAAGCATTGACAGCGGCGCGGCCAAGGAAAAGATCGAGGCGCTGGCACGGCTGACATCCGCCTAGGTAAGGTATTCCCGCCTGCCTGCGCATCCTTGTTCATGGTAGTATCCCCTATTGATTTAACCATTTTCATTAGGGAGACAGCCAATGCCCCTCAAGATTTTCTGGACTCCGGACGGTATTACGCTGGACAGCATCCGTGACAAACGCCTTGTCGATATTTCCGACGGCGACACCCCGAACATCCGCATGAATGTGCGCATGTTGTCGATTGATACCCCCGAAAAACGCCCCACCGGCAAGATCCGCAACAAGGACGAATTGCAGGCCATGTTTCAGGAGGTCGCCACATGGATCGAAACCGGCGATTCCCCGGTAAACGCCAACCTTGCCGCCCATCTTGTCCCGCGCCTGAAACGCAGCGATGCCGTGGCCAACCATCTGGCGCAGGGTGCCCAGGCCACCGCCGCCCACGAAGCGCTGGTCGCCACCAAACTGCGTCGCCCCACCGGTTCTGTGCGCCCGCTGTTTGTGCGTGTTGCCGATCAGCGGTTTGACCAATACGGCCGCCTGCTGGCCTATGTCGCCCCCAGCTATTCCGCGCAGGAACGCCGCACCATGACCCGCCGTGAGCGCGCCACCTTCAACTTTCTGATGATCGAAAACGGCTGGGCAGCACCCTTCATCCTGTTTCCCTCGATCCCCGGCGAAAAGGATTTACCCATGGTGCAAGAGGCCGGACATGAGGCCGTCACCCGGGGCAAAGGCGCATGGGCCGATGACAAGCTGCTGACCGGATATGAATTTCGCAGTTGCGAGCGCCTTGCCGCGCTGAAAAAGAAACTGAACGGACGCAGCAAGTTAAATCGCGGCGAATGGACCGGCTGGATCCACCGCTATTGCGCCGATATGTCAACCGGCACGCTCTATGCGCCACAGGACTATTGCCTTGTCGCGCCCCAAAACCGGATATTCATCTGGCAAGACGACGTGCGCCGCGCGGTGGCCGAGTTGAACCTGACTCCGTCAGATGCACTGATCGGTGCCTGACATCTTTGTTCCCGAAATATCCCCGCCGGAGGCATAAAAGTTATGCCACCCACACGACCTTATGCACATGCGCACCCGCCGTGGCGAGCAGCCGCTCCTCGCCGCCCGGCCACAAGCGTAGCGTCAATCGCGGCCCCGCATCGCTATCCTGCTCGAACGCCAGCCACGCCAGCGGTGCGTCCTTGGTCGCCAACCGCCCCGCCGCTTCCATCCGCGCCCTGATCCGCGCTTTTACCTCGTCCGGAAAATACTGATAGGCGATGGAATGGAACAACACCCGCACCACACCCGTTTCCGGCGCTTCGTCTATTTCAGCCTCGACCCAATCCGCCGCATCCATCGCGGCCATCTCGGGCGGCTCACTTTTTGCAATCTCCAGCGCCGCATTGATCCGCTCGACCCGAAGCGGCTGATCCGGCCAGATATAGGCCCGCAACCGTTCGCGGTGCGCGGGCTTTGACACATCCAGCGGGCTGCGATCACATCCCTTGCGCCGCACAATCACCGGCTCCACCAAAGGCGCCGACGCCCCGCTCCATTCGGGCGACAATATCACGCCCGATTGCGCATCCCCCAGCTGTGCCGTGCCCAGTTGATAGGCAAAGCGATCGGCAAACAGGTTCAACCCGCCACTGGCCCCCACCTCGTACAGCGCCAAAGGCAACCCCGTCGCCTGCGCAATGAAACACATCCCCGGATATAAAACGCCCGCGCGCGCCACCTCGTTGGTTTGCGGCGGGAAATCCAGCCAGCTGCAAATCTCCTCGTCCACCTCCTGAATAGCCGCCAGCGCCGCCGTCACCAGCTCATCCCCCTCAGGCAAAGGGTTCGGCGGATAGCACGCCGCCAGTTCCGGCACCCTGCCCCGCATAACAAACGCATTCAGCGCCCCGGCCAGCCGCAACGCCACCGCATCCTTCAGCGCATCCGCCTGCCCGTCCCAGCGCAACACCCGCCTTCCTGTGGCCGTGCTGTGGTCCAGCCGTTCACCCAACCCCGCCACCAGCCGCGCGGTCAGGGGCGATCCCAAAACCTCGCACCACTCGGCCTGCTTCACAAACGTCGCCCTGATCTCGTCTTCACTCTGCATCACAGCACCTCCATTTGCCCGACCATACCCCATCCCTTCTTCTTGCACCAAATACCTTCGCCGAAGGCATCCGCGCCCCTGCCAGGGGGCGCGCGGGTCGTCGGGCGCAGCCCGGCGAAATCCCAATTGTCCCCGCGCCCAAGGCAGGCTATTGTCCCGACATGAACATTCTGGACAAAATCAAAGCCTACAAGCTGGCCGAAGTCGAAGCCCGCCAACAGGCCACCCCGCTCGCCGATCTCGAATCCCGCGCCAAAGCGGCCGAAGACCCGCGCGGCTTTGCCAAAGCCCTGATGCAGGCCGCCCATGACGGTTACGGATTGATCGCCGAAATCAAAAAGGCCAGCCCGTCCAAAGGTCTGATCCGCGAGGATTTCGACGTGCCCGCATTGGCCCAGGCCTACAAGGACGGCGGCGCAACCTGCCTGTCGGTCCTGACCGACACCCCCAGCTTTCAGGGCGCTGACGAATTCCTGACGGCTGCGCATGATGCCGTGGACCTGCCGTGCCTGCGCAAGGATTTCATCTATGACCCCTATCAGGTGGTCGAATCCCGCGCACTGGGGGCCGATTGCATCCTGCTGATCATGGCCACACTGGAAGACGCCCAGGCCGCCGAGCTGGAACAGGCCGCGTTTGAATGGGATATGGACGTGCTGATCGAGGTCCATAACGAGGAAGAGCTAAACCGCGCCTCACTCCTCACCTCGCCGCTGATCGGCATCAACAACCGCAATCTGAAAACATTCGAAACCACGCTGGACACCACCAAAACGCTGGCCAAACTGGTCCCCGCCGATCGCACCATCATCTCGGAATCCGGCCTGAACACGCCCGAGGATCTTGCCGAACTGGCCCAATACGGCGCCCGCTGCTTCCTGATTGGCGAAAGCCTGATGCGGCAGGAAGACGTCGCCAAAGCCACCCGCACCCTGCTTGCCAATCCCTTAATGCCCGGAGGCATGTAAATGTCCGACCTGACCCACTTTGACGCCCGCGGCGACGCCCATATGGTCGATGTCTCGGAAAAACCCGTGACATCGCGCACTGCCATCGCCCGTGGCCACGTCAAAATGACGCCCGAGACCTATGCCATCATGACCGACGGCTCCGCCAAAAAGGGTGACGTTCTGGGGGTTGCCCGACTGGCCGGTATCATGGGGGCCAAGCAAACCAGCAACCTGATCCCGCTGTGCCACCCCCTGCCGATCACCAAAGTCGCACTGGACCTGACACCGGACCCCGACCTGCCCGGCGTGGTGATTGAGGCCACGGTGAAAACCACCGGCCAGACTGGCATCGAAATGGAAGCTCTGACAGCGGTGTCCGTGGCGGGTCTGACGGTTTACGACATGCTGAAAGCCGTTGAAAAGACAATGGAAATTAGCGGTATACGCCTGACCATGAAAGAAGGCGGCAAGTCAGGACGGTTCGAGGCCAAATAGCAACGGAACCCGTCATGCGCAATAATGACGGGTGGGCGGATAGCAAGGTCTTAAGGTAAACACCTAGGGCCTGTTATTTCCCCATTCCCCCAGCAAGCCGACACCCTTTTCAACATCTTCAACCAGATTTGTTTTCATTGGGTTAATGCTCCATTTTTCGGCAATCAGCAGCGGATCATCCTCATTCGGCCAGCGGGTCACCCCGTTAGGGTCATCTGGAAATGGTGCAAGTGAGTTCAACTCTTGGATTGAAAGGTCGGAAATATCTCCAAGACCTATATCCAGTTCTGCTTTTGTGGTTTTTCCCAAATTGGCATGGTATTCTCCATCGGCAAAGCTAAAGCCTCTGACCATTTCACCGTCTACTGCTTTGAACCACGCGGCATAATCTACATCGCGGTATGAGCCAAAATACTGGCATTCTCCGAACGCACCGGATAGTTTACACATTAACGTTTCAATCTGCCGTCTAGATTGAGCATTGTCCGCGACCAAATTCAACCCCACTAGAACCAGTGTCCAACCTGCTAAAGGCGGTGCGATGTAAACGGGAAATCTTTGCCCTCGTCCCTCTATCGCGGTTTGAACACCTTTCTCCCAGTTGGCTACATTACAGTCCACCAGTTCCATGGAGTCACAAATAGCCTGTGAGTCCTTGGTTTTGATTGCAAGCCAAGCTGTCTTGTAGCCAAATATAACGGGATCACCGGCCCCCGTAATTTCCGAGCCACTGTTATCATGGGGCTGTGGTTCTCTGTTCTTGGTTGCCTTGGTTTTTTTCACCAGTGCAAACTTCGGCAGCCCCTCGACCCAATCAACAATCGGCTGGCCAAGTTCCAGATCGCTACAATCTGGCGATAGGTTGACGGGACGCGGGTCATTTGGATCATTCGGGTCAGGATTATTGAATAACAGATCGCCTCTATCTTTAATGTAGTATTTAATGAAAATCGAATCCTTAGAAAAAGATATCTTTCCACCATGACCAATTTTATTTAATTTTGCTTTCCGATAACTGGTCAACCGCTCAATTTCTTCAAGCATCTCAAAGTGTTTGAAAATAGATGCTTCCATAAGCTCATCACCTGACAACTTTAGGTTTAGAGCGTCATAGTCACGACACTGCATTGCCGCCTTGCGAATTGTTTGCCCAATCTTTTCAGGACCATCCAATCTGGAACACGTGATTAGTGGTGTGCTCCTGTCAACATACCATGCCTTCCCATTGGTACCCATCTTACAGGAATAAGGGTGGATTGCTACAATTGGGTCGAAAAGCCAGAAGCTTAAAAATTTATCTTCCGACACTTCCGGTCGAATGTAAGCGTCCATCACCTACACTTCTGGACTATAATTCCACGGCATCAGCTCGTCGAGCCTGTTGATCTTGTGGTCGGCGATGCGTTCGAGAACCCATGTGAGCCATGCTTGCGGATCGACCTTGTTCAACTTGGCGGTTTCAATCAGGGT
>WGBJ01000027.1 GCA_015494385.1 Marinosulfonomonas sp. | reverse complement strand
GGGTATCATAGGCTGATAGTGGCTCCCAAGGAGAGGCTTTTCCCGGGCTTGCGCTATCCAGAACAAGCTCTGCAATTCCGATCAGATCAATATGGTCTGCGGCCAGAAACGTTGTATATTCAAAGTTAAGTTTAGGCGTTTGCGCCCGTGTCACCGGCTCAAACGTATCAATCATGGTTGTAAATAAAAACGACGACATCCGCGCGCCTTCCTGCCGGTTCCATGGGTCTTCAAGAAATTCCTGCGGAACGCGCATTGCAACTTCGCGTTTTTCCAACTGCATCACCAATGTGATGTTGATATATCGGGCATCCGGTGTGAAATGGGAACAGGCCAAAGGGGTATCGGTATTTCTGGCCGTTTGCGCGTCAATCGGGGAAAAGCCTGCAATGGTTAGCAGAAATGCCAATGCGGTTCTTTTCATGCCCTCAGCCCCTTTGGTTTTGCCACAGGATACACCGCACAATCAGCGGTTGGCAAAGAGTATACCTCGTTCCCGCGACCAGCGAAATCTTTTAAAGATTTCGGGGTGTTTTCTTTGAAAGAAAACACGTCCCTCAGGCGCGGGTCACGTCGTGCTTGTAGATCCAGTCAAATTTCTTCATCGCCAGTGACGGCGCGAACGTGCTGCCCAGCCGCAATGCCGTATGCGCGGCAAAACGCAATGGTCCCGGCGACAGATGGTAATTACGCGCGTTCTTGCTGGCGGCATCAATCACCCGTGCGGCCCGTGGGCGGCGGCGGGTCTGATAGCTGGCCAACCCCGTTTCAACCGTATCCGCCTTGTCCAGCGCATCGGCCAGCACCCAGGCATCTTCCAGCGCCATCACCGCCCCTTGCGCCATGAACGGCAAGGTCGGATGGGCCGCATCGCCCAGAATGGCCACCCGCCCCTTGTGCCAGTTTTCCGCCACGGGGTGACGGAACAGACCCCACAGGTAAACGTCGTCAACCCGATCCAGCAGCCCCTGCACCTCGGGTCCGAAATCGGCGAACACGGCACGCAGGTTGGCCGGATCATCGCGGAAATTCCACCCCTCGGCGGCCCATTCATCGCGTTCCTGCACCGCCACGATATTCAGCATTTTGCCATCACGCAGCGGGTAAACCACCAGATGCTTGCCCGCGCCCATGTAAACCCGCGCCACCGCCGGCTCGTTCCCCAGTGCCGGTATAATCGTGCGCCATGCCACCTGCCGGGTGAAGAACGGCTCGCGTTCGCCATTCAGCGCCACACGCACCTTCGAGTGCAGACCATCCGCGCCGATCAGCACATCAGGGGACGAGCCACCACCCTGCTTCATCACCACATGCGCATGGCCATCCTGCACGCTGACCCGATCAACCTGTTGCAACAGGCGGATTTTCACCCCCGCCTTGCGGGCGGCCTCGGCCAGCACATCGACCAGATCAGCCCGATGCACAAAGTAATATTCCTGATCATCGGCAAACCGCTGGAAATCCAGCCCGAACACCGGTTTGTCGGTGGTGCCGTCCAGCAGCGAAACCCCTTTGGCCCGCACCGAGCAATCGGCCAAGGCATCGCCTGCCCCCAGCGCCCGCATCACGGCAAAGCCGTTGGGCCCGATTTGCAATCCCGCGCCAACCTCGGTGATCTCGGCGGATTGCTCCATCACGGTCACTTCGGCCCCGCGCTGTGCCAAAGCGGTGGCCGCCGCCAGCCCGCCAATGCCCGCGCCAAGAACGCAAATCTTTTTCCCATCCAGTGCCATTGCCAAGTCCCCATATCAAAAACACCGGGGCGTCGCCGCCCCGGTGCCTGTATGCTTTATCTCGAAACCATTTTCGTTGATCTACACCAACAATCAGTCGTCACGGTGCACTTTTTCGCGCCGCTCGTGCTGTTCTTGTGCTTCCAGCGACATGGTGGCAATCGGGCGCGCGTCCAGACGCTTCAGGGAAATCGGCTCGCCCGTAACGGAACAATAGCCGAATTCGCCCTCGTCAATCCGGCGCAGGGCCTGATCGATCTTGCCCACCAGCTTGCGCTGGCGATCGCGTGTGCGCAATTCCAGCGCGCGGTCTGTTTCCTCGGATGCGCGGTCGGCAACATCGGGGATATTGCGTGTGCCATCCTGAAGATGTTCAATGGTGTCTTTGCCGTCGGACATTATGTCTTCTTTCCACGCAATCAGTTTGCGGCGGAAATACTCCAGCTGACGGTCGTTCATGAACGGCTCGTCTTCGGCTGGTCTATAATCATCTGGCAAGAAAATCTCGGCTTTCATACCTTCTCCCTCTTGCAGTCCTTTGGCTGTCGAATCTCGCATTCTAACCTCCGGAACCCACTCCTGCCGCTGATCTAGTGCAATCCGGCGCTATTGTCACGCCCCATTCTCATCCGCTTGAAGCAAAGTGATCAAACAGATAGGTATTGGCCAAATCGCAAACCACACAGGCGCAGTGAAGCTTATGAAATTTACCTCGACCGATACCTATGTAGCCACCGACGACCTGACCGTCGCTGTAAATGCCGCCGTCACACTGGAACGCCCGCTGCTGGTCAAAGGGGAACCGGGCACCGGCAAAACCGAGCTGGCCCGGCAGGTGGCACAATCGCTGGATCTGCCGATGATCGAGTGGCACATCAAATCCACCACCCGCGCGCAACAGGGGCTGTATGAATATGACGCCGTTTCCCGCCTGCGCGACAGCCAGTTGGGCGAGGAACGGGTGCATGATGTGAAAAACTACATCCGCAAAGGCAAACTGTGGCAAGCGTTCGAGGCTGAAAACAAAGTCGTTCTGCTGATTGACGAGATCGACAAGGCCGACATCGAATTCCCCAATGACCTGTTGCAGGAATTGGACAAGATGGAGTTCCACGTCTACGAAACCAATGAAACCATCCGCGCGCGCGTGCGCCCGATCGTGATCATCACCTCGAACAACGAAAAGGAACTGCCGGATGCCTTCCTGCGCCGCTGTTTCTTTCACTACATCCGGTTTCCCGACATGGAGACGATGAAAAAGATCGTCGAGGTGCATCATCCGGGGCTGAAAGATGCGCTGCTGACAACCGCCCTGACCCAGTTCTATGAATTGCGCGAAACGGCGGGGTTGAAGAAAAAACCGTCCACCAGCGAGGTTCTGGACTGGCTGAAACTGCTATTGGCCGAGGATCTGTCTGCCGAAGACCTGAAACGCGACGGGGCAAATGCCCTGCCAAAACTGCATGGCGCATTGCTAAAGAACGAACAGGATGTGCATCTGTTTGAACGGCTGGCGTTTATGGCGCGGGGGCAGCGGTAAGCACCGCTATGCCAACACGGGTGGACGACAGGGCATCAATCCTAGTTGAAATCCAGCTTGCAGTTGCCTTTTTCGTATTCGGCCAGATTGCAGGATTTCCACTCGACATTAAAAGTGTTCCCGTTCCCGCAGCTTGTCGAAAGCAGCGGCTGAACCGAGCTTTTGCCCGAGGCCAGTTTGAAGATGGCCGGATCGACCTCAAAACAGCCGCCACCGACGGTTCTGTAGGCAATGATGACATCATAAGGACAGTTATTGGTGAATTCATCCAGATCCTTATTGTCCGAAACACAACCACCCGCCAGCGCGCCGCCCACACTTGACACAAGCAATGCCGCGCCAAGACCGAGAATTTTCATAATGCTCATTATTGTTCACTCCGTAAATAAAAAGAGCGATTCTTCGGCGTCCAACGAAAATCACCTTCGCCCCAATGTAAGCAACGACACCCTCTAGTTCAAGCTGTGGTGCCCAATGGCAACAAACATGGCGATTGCCATTGCCACCCTGCTGCCGTTAGACTTGGACATTAAATGATAAAATCCAGGGAAAACGTGTAAATGGCTGCCGATTCCGCACTTGTCATCCGCCCGCTAACGGCCGCTGACGAAGACCAGTGGCGCCGCCTTTGGCATGATTATCTGGTGTTTTACGAAACATCGGTACCCGAAGAGGTTTACGTCAGCAGTTTTGCCCGCCTTCTGGGCGATGATCCGCAGGATTTCAACGGCTTGGTGGCCGAACTGGAAGGCAAGCTGGTTGGCCTGACCCATTACCTGTTCCACCGCCACGGCTGGAAAATCGAAAACACCTGTTATTTGCAAGACCTCTATGCCGACCCGAATGTGCGTGGCAAAGGCATTGGCCGCGCCCTGATCGAAGGCGTCTATGCGGCAGCCGACGCAGCCGGTGCCCCTGCCGTTTACTGGCTGACACAGGATTTCAACACAGAGGCCCGCAAACTATACGACCGCATCGCGGTCCTGACCCCGTTTATCAAGTATCAAAGGCCGTAACCTGTATGCGTTTTCTGTTTCTGTTGCCGTTTCTTGCGCTTGTGGCATGCGCGCCCGCACCGACATCCCATAACCGGACAACACAGCAAAGCAGCAGCTACACGGGTTCAATGCCCCCCATGAAGCAGTTCGGGCCGGCCCATGTCCGCCCGCCAACCCGCAGCAACAGCGAAATCGCGCAGGATTTTCTGGACCTGTCGTTTCAACTGGAAAACGGGCAGCCCCTGCCCTTTATGACCCGCTTTGAAGAACCGGTCAGCGTGCGCATCAATGGCACCGCGCCCGCCACGCTTTCAACAGATCTGAACGCTCTTTTGTCGCGACTGCGCAATGAGGCAGGCATCGACATCCGGCGGGTGCCGGCGGCAAAAACGGCGAATATCTCGATCAATACGGTGCCCGGCAGGCAGTTCAAACATCTGCGCCCCAATGCGGCCTGTTTTGTTGTGCCCGGTGTTTCCGACTGGGGGGATTTCCGCAGGCTCAGGCGCAGCAGTGTCACCAACTGGAAAACCCTGCGCAAACGCACCCGCATGGCCATTTTCATCCCCGATAACGTCAGTCCACAGGAAATGCGCGACTGCCTGCACGAGGAACTGGCGCAGGCCCTTGGCCCGCTGAACGATCTGTTCCGCCTGCCCGACAGCATTTTCAACGATGACAATTACCATTCCATCCTGACCGGTTTCGATATGCTGGTGCTGCGCGCCTATTACGCACCCGACCTGCACAACGGCATGACCCGCCAACAGGCCGCTGCCGCCCTGCCCCGCATTCTGGCCCGACTGAATCCGGCGGGTGGATTTGCCTCGGGCCATGCCCCCGTCAGCGCAACGCCCAAAAACTGGGAAAATGCCATACGTCTGGCCATCAACCCCGCCAAAAGCCATCCGGTGCGGCGTGCCGCCGCCATGCGCGCCGTCGCAATCGCCCGCAACCACGGCTGGGCAGACGTGCGCACCGGATTCAGCCTGCATAAACTGGGCCGCCTGACCCTTGCCCAGGATGCCGGCCTTGCCCGCAGCGCCTTTCACGAGGCCTTGGCAATCTTTCGCGGTCGCCCCGAAATGCGCCTTCAGGCCGCGCAGGTCACCATGCAGCTGGCGGCCATTTCCCTAAGTGACGGTGATGCCCAGATTGCCATCAATCAGGTCAACAGCAGCCTGCCCGCCCTGTTGCAGGCACAGGATGCTGTCACCCTGTCGATGGTGCTGATGATCAAGGCCGAGGCGCTGGATTTGCAAAACCACACCGCCGAGGCGCGTGAAGTGCGGCTCGACAGTCTGGGGTGGGCACGTTATGCCTTTGGCAGCAAAAAGGCCGCGCTTGACCGGCTTGCGGGCATCGCTGCCCTGACGCCAAAGTAAAAACAGAAACCTGACGAGGACACCATGCTGCTCATCTATTTCGCTGCCCTGTTCGGTGCCGGCCTTGGCGCTTATCACGCCATGCGCAAAGGCGGCAACGTCAAGGACATCGCGCAATATGTGGTTGTCTATATACTGATTTTCGGCCTGATTGCCCTGTTCTATACCATCTATACCGCGCGAGGGGTGTAAGCGCCCATGTTCCTGCGTTTCTTTGAAAACCTGCGCAGTGCCGATGTGCCTGTCAGCATGCGCGAATTTCTGGCCTTTCTCGAGGGCATGAAACGCGGCCTTGTCACCTATGATGTCGAAGGCTTCTACTACCTTGCCCGCACCGCCATGGTCAAAGACGAACGCCATCTGGACAAGTTCGACCGCGCCTTTGCCGCCACATTCGAGGGGCTGGAGCATATCAGCTTTGACGATGTTCTGAATGCGGTCGATATTCCCGCCGACTGGCTGGAGAAAATGGCGGAGAAGCACCTGAGCGCCGAAGAAATGGCCGAGATCGAAGCCCTTGGCGGGTTTGACAAACTGATGGAAACCCTGAAAGAGCGCTTGAAAGAGCAGGAAAAACGCCATCAGGGCGGCAGTAAATGGATCGGCACCGCTGGCACCTCGCCCTTTGGCGCCTATGGCTACAACCCCGAAGGCGTGCGCATCGGGCAGGACCGCTCGCGCCACCAGCGGGCCGTCAAAGTCTGGGACCGGCGCGATTTCAGAAACCTTGACGACAGCGTGGAACTGGGCACCCGCAACATCAAAGTTGCCCTGAAACGCCTACGCAACTGGGCCCGTGATGGTGCCCATGAAGAACTGGATCTGGACGGCACTATCCGCGCGACCGCCGAACATGGCTATCTGGATGTGAAAACCCGTCCTGAACGGCGCAATGCGGTGAAAATCCTGCTGTTTCTGGATGTTGGCGGATCAATGGACCCGCATATCAAGATTGTTGAAGAGCTGTTTTCCGCCGCCCGCGCCGAATTCAAGCATATGGAATACTATTACTTCCACAATTGCCTGTATGAAGGCGTGTGGAAAGACAACGCGCGCCGCTGGAACCACCAGATCCCGACTTGGGAGGTTTTGCGCACCTACGGGCCGGATTATAAATGCATCTTTGTTGGCGATGCCTCGATGTCGCCTTATGAAATCGCCTATCGCGGCGGGGCGAATGAACACTGGAACGAGGAAACCGGCGAAACCTGGCTACGCCGCGCCCGTGAAAAATGGCCCGACAACCTGTGGATCAACCCGCTGCCGCCCGAACACTGGCAATATACCCATTCGATCGCCATGATCCGCGAGATTTTCGAGGACCGGATGGTGCCCATGACGCTTGAGGGGATTACAAGAGGCATGAAGGCGCTGGGGCGGTGATCCTGCCCCCACTACACGATCAGGTTATCGCCATTGCCTATTGTGCGATGCCTGCGTACCCTTACACCGTATCTTGTCCACAGGAGAGAACCTATGAAAGCCTTCCGTCCCGGATTTCTTGCTGCAATTCTCGGCTTGGGAGTCGGATTTTCCGCACTGCCAGCCGTTGCCGACAACCATCTGATGACGGTATTCAAGAACCCGTCCTGCGGCTGCTGTACCGCCTGGGCGCAGGAAATGGAGAAAATTGGCTATCAGGTCAAAATCGTCAACCTCGAG
>WGBJ01000026.1 GCA_015494385.1 Marinosulfonomonas sp. | reverse complement strand
TGCTTTTCCACAGTGGCTGTTGTCAGCCCCATTATAGTGGCAATATCCTGCATCGTCTTGCCTTCACCGACCCATTCCAGCACTTCGCGCTGGCGTGCAGTCAGGGCGCGGCGGGAACTGGTGTAGGGCAGACTGATAATCTTCAGATGCGCCATATTGTTCATCACAAGAATTTCACGGCCGTGACGTTCCCATGTGGCATCTACTTCGGATTGAGTGATGCCGGGGCGGGCTGTCAGACCAATACCGCCACGGTTACGAACCGAATCGGTTTTGAAACCGATGGTAAAGCCCGCAATTACCCCCATCTCTCTGTTAAACTCCAACGCTTTGCGTTCGCCGATTGTAAGGGTTTCTTCCGGTATCGTTTGAATCCAGCTCCAACTGCAGGCCCCAACATTTTCGACGGACCAACGCAGCATTGGCCCATTAGAATAATGGCCCTCGTTGATATAGCCTTCGGTATATTCGGGATCATGGCTTGAAAGAACAATCGAATCCCGGGGATCCCCCAGAGACGAGCCTGATTTGAACCGCGTATAGGCGTAGAGAAGGCGATCAAACCCGTATTCCGACATCTTGTCACAAAGTGCCGCCCAGATATCTTCAATCGTATCTGCTTCGCTAATCTGTTCCAGGAAATGCAAAGTCATCGGGATTTCTCCAGATGGTCCAGAATGGCATCGATTGCCAATACATAGCCTTTGGGGCCAAAACCGCAAATCTGCCCGACCGCCACAGGGGCGATGTAGGATTTATGGCGGAATTCTTCGCGGGCGTGAATATTGGACAGATGCAATTCGACAACCGGCACACCAGCCGACGAAATCGCGTCCATCAGCGCAACCGAAGTATGGGTATAGGCGCCCGCATTCAGGATGATTCCGTCATGGGTATTTCTTGCGGCATGAATGGCCTCGACCAGTTCACCCTCGTGATTGCTTTGATAGCAAGTGACATTACAACCTGCCTTGCGGCCTGTCTCGATGCACAGGGTCTCGATCTGGTCCAGTGTCGTAGCGCCATAGACCTCTGGCTGTCGTGTGCCGAGCAGATTCAGGTTCGGCCCGTTCAAAATTAGTAAGGATGACATCTGTTGCCCCAGAATGGTTTCCACCATCCTAAGAAGCGAAACCACTTCAATCAAGTATTAGTATTTAGCTTTTGCTTTTAGTAAATTCTGTTACTGCTTTGTCAGAACGAAACAGGTGCAAAATGAACGGCATTGAAACATGTGATGTTGTCATCATCGGCGGGGCGATAATGGGCAGTTCCGCAGCCTACTGGCTGTCACGCATGAATCCGGCTCTGGATATTCTGGTGATCGAACCTGACCCAAGCTATGCCCAAAGTTCGACCGCGCTTTCTGTGGCCTCTGTGCGGCAACAATTCACCACCGCAGTCAATGTCGAAATATCGCGTTTCGGGATCGAATTTATCAAAAATGTGCAAAACTGGCTGGGGCAGGGCGGGGGCGTGCAATCCCTCGGGTTTCAGGAAAACGGGTATCTGTTTTTGTCCGGCAGCGCCGAAAGCGAAACGGTGCTGCGGCAGGCCTGCGCGATGCAACGCGAAAAAGGCGCGCAAACCGAATTGCTAACGCCGGATGCGTTAAAAGCGCGCTTTGACTGGTTGAATGTGGACGATATTCACCTGGCCAGCTTTGGCGCAAAGGACGAGGGATGGTTTGACAACATGAGCCTGCTTGGCGGGTTTCGTAAAGCAGCACAGCACCAAGGGGTGCGGTTCTTGCGTGATCGCGTGGTGGACATAGACGGGGTTAATGGACAGGTGGCCACGGTAACGCTGGAAAACGGTGGCGTGGTTTCAGCGGGGGCAATCATAAATGCTGCGGGAACATCGGCCAGTGATCTTTTGCGGATGCTGGATGAGGATTATCCGGTAGAACCCCGAAAACGCACGGTTTTTATGGTTGATGCGCCAAATGCCATTCATCCGGATGCGCCGTTGATGGTGTGCCACAGCGGCTTTTATCTGCGACCCGAACACAATCACTGGATATGTGCAATTGTGCCAAAGGATGATCATGTTGCCGAGAAAGACGATTTCGAGCCGGATTTGCATCTGTTCGAAGACAGTCTATGGCCAAAACTGTACGAACGCGCGTCGGGGTTCGATGCCGTCAAGGTTCTGTCGGCCTGGGCTGGCCATTATGCCTATAACACGCTGGACCAGAATGCGATCATCGGACGGCATCCGAATTGGAAGAACCTGTTCCTTATGAACGGGTTCAGCGGCCACGGTCTGCAACAAGCGCCAGCCGTTGGGCGTGGCATTGCGGAATTGCTGCTATATGGCAGGTATCAGACGATAGATTTGTCGGATCTGGGTGTAGAGCGAATTCTTGAAGGTAAGCCGTTTTCGGAAAAAGCCATAGTGTAGGGGATTTCCATAAGTTATTATTTATATAGCATAATGTGGAAAATCACCTCAGTCAGAATTTAACATAATACTGATTATACGCTTAATATCCAGCACACACCAAAGAGAAACCTAAAACCGTAATTGCTGCCCGTATTCTGTGTGCAGGGAACGCCATTAGTTATAATGAGCCAGGGAACTCACCCTCCCCCGAAATCTTCTTAATTGCATTGTTGCCAGAAATACTTGAAACCCTGTTTATGGCCCAAACCGCGTAAAAAGGAATAAACATGCGTACAGTTTTGATTACCGGCACAGCCGGGTTTATCGGGTTTCATCTAGCCAAGCACATGCTGGACGAAGGGTTTCGCGTTGTCGGCTATGACGGGATGACCGATTATTATGATGTGGCGCTCAAGGAACGTCGCCACCAGATGCTGAACCAGAACCCGAATTTCAAATGCAAGGTCGGGATGCTGGAAGATTTCGAAACCCTGCACGCATTTATGAGCGAAGAAAAGCCGGACATCATTGTCCACCTCGCCGCGCAGGCCGGTGTGCGCTACAGCCTGGAAAACCCCCGCTCCTATATCGAGGCCAACATTGTTGGCACCTTCAACGTGCAGGAATGTGCACGCGAACTGGGGGTTGACCATTTGCTGATGGCTTCCACATCCTCGGTATACGGTGCCAACGAGGTCATGCCCTTTACCGAGAACGAACGCACAGATCATCCGTTAACCATATATGCTGCAACAAAAAAAGCGAATGAGCATATGGGCCATTCCTATGCCCACCTGTGGAAAATCCCGACCACGATGTTCCGGTTTTTCACGGTTTACGGCCCTTGGGGGCGACCCGATCTGGCGCTGTTCAAATTTGTAAAGGCCACGCTGGAAGGCGATGAAATCGACGTTTACAACAACGGCAATATGGAGCGCGATTTTACCTATATCGACGATCTGGTGCATGCCATCCGCCTGTTGTGCGATGTGCCCCCTGTTGAGCCTGAATCGCGTGATGACATCCCCGAATATGACAGTCTAAGCCCTGTTGCGCCCTATCGTGTGGTGAATGTCGGCAATTCGACCAAGGTCCGGTTGCTGGATTTCATCGACGAAATTGAACGCAGTCTGGGGATGAAAACCAAACGCAACTACATGGAAATGCAAAAAGGCGATGTGCCCGCGACCTGGGCAAACGCGGATCTGTTGCGTGAATTGACCGGATATGTGCCGAAAACAAACGTAAAAGAAGGCGTGCGCGCCTTTGTGGACTGGTATCGCGACTACTATCAAATTCCGGAAAAATGACCTGTACGGGAGCGCGGGGTCATCAGCCCAAGGCATACCCTGCCCCGCGCACCGTGCGCACAGGATCGTCGCCGCCATGCTGACACAGCGCCTTGCGCAGGCGGCCCACATGCACGTCCACCGTTCGGGTATCAACATAGATATCACGGCCCCAGACACGGTCCAGCAATTGCGAGCGTGACAGCACACGGCCCGGTTTTTCCATCAGCGCGGCCAGCAGGCGAAATTCGGTCGGGCCCAGCTTGATCCCCTGCCCCGCGCGCGTCACCCGATGGGTTTCGCCATCCAGCACGATGTCCTCGTATCGCAACTCGCCCCCCATGGACGCCGCGCGTGTGCGGCGCAGCTGGTTGCGCACCCGCGCCATCAGTTCGACCACGGAATAGGGTTTGCTGACGTAATCATCCGCACCGGTTTCCAGCCCGCGCACCAGATCGACCTCTTCCGATCTGGCCGACAGCATGATGATCGGTATATTGCGGGTTTCGGGGCGGGTTTTCAGACGGCGGCAGATTTCGATGCCCGACACATTGGGCAGCATCCAGTCCAGCAGGATGATATCCGGCGGGGCCTCGGCCACCTGCAACAGGGCTTCGTCCCCGTCCGCGGCCTCGCGCACGGCAAAGCCTTCGGCCTTCAGGTTATAGACAAGGATTTCGCGCTGTGCAGGCTCGTCCTCGACCACCAGAACGCATGGCAGGTCCACAACCATGCCCCCTACTCCTCGGCCTCTTGCGCCTCGGCAATGTAATCCAGCTTGGCGCGTTCATCATTCGGCAATTCGCCGGTGACCAGATAGATCACCTGTTCGGCAATCGAGGTCACATGATCGCCCATCCGTTCGATATTCTTGGCGATGAAATGCAGGTGCATACAGGCGGTGATGTTGCGCGGATCTTCCATCATAAAGGTCAGGAATTCGCGAAACAGCGCGTTATACATCTGATCGACCTCGTGATCACGCGCCCGCACGTCCTCGGCCAGTGCCACGTCCTGATGCACATAGGCGTCCAGCACGTCCTTTAACATCCGCTCGACCTCGCGGGCCATGCGTTTGATCGCACCGGACGCGCCTTCGATTGCAGGCATCTGCAC
>WGBJ01000025.1 GCA_015494385.1 Marinosulfonomonas sp. | reverse complement strand
CATTATGACGATCCGGCTGGCCAACGAAATCGGCATGGATGTTGTTGCCGAGTATGGCGAGAAGTTCGGACTGTATGACCGGATGGACCGCTTTTTGGCAAATGCACTGGGCAGTCAGGAAACCACTTTGATGCGGGTTGTGACCGGTTATGCGATGATCGCCAACGGCGGCGAGCGGATCGAGCCGACACTGGTGGACCGTGTGCAGGACCGCTATGGCAATACAATTTACCGGCACGACAAACGGGAGTGCGTGGATTGCCAGGTTGCCTCGCTGGAACCGGGGGTCGCGCCAAGGATCGTGTCAAACCGTCAAAGGGTTATTGATGCGGTTACGGCTTACCAGATCCGGTCGATGATGCAGGGGGTTGTGCAGCGCGGGACCGCTGCGGGCAAGATACATCTGAATGTGCCGGTTGCCGGTAAAACCGGTACCACGAACGAGGCAAAAGACGTGTGGTTTACAGGCTTCACCTCGAACATCGTCGCCGGTTGCTACATGGGGTTTGACACACCGCGCCCACTGGGCCGTGGTGCATTCGGTGGCACAATGTGCGCGCCTGTGTTTGATAAATTCATGCAAAAGGCGACGGCGAAATATGGTGGCGGGCCATTTGCGGTTCCCCCCGGCGGCCATTTCATCAAGATTGACCGTTATACCGGTGCGCGCCTGCCCGACGATGCTTCGGGGCCGAATGTGGTGGCGGAATATTTCCGCGATGGCGAAGATCCGATGTTCGGGATTGCGTTTGACGGCGGCTTTGCAATGGGGGCCAACCTGCCCCTGTTCAACGAGGTCGAGCAGGCCACAACCGTGACCACCTCGGATGGCAACACGGTGACGCTGGGCGGCAAGGCCACCTTTGGCGAAGTGCAGTCGGGCGGCCTCTATTGACGGGGCTGCTTGCCCGTCACGCCTGACATTGCTATCACCCCCAAGAACGACCTGATCACCAACATTCAAAGGCTATCCCATGCGCGCAGAGACACAGAACACCGTGGACGCGATTGAAAAATCCCTCGCACTTTTGCGTCAGCGGATGGATTGGGACACGGCCAAACACCGACTGGAAGAATTCGACGCACGGGTCGAGGATCCGACCCTGTGGGATGACCCCGCCAAGGCGCAAAAACTGATGCGCGACCGTCAGGCGCTGCTGGATTCGATCAAGACCTACGAGGACATCGCGCAGGAACTGTCCGACAACGTCGAGATGATCGAACTGGGCGAGATGGAAGAAGACGAAGAAGTCGTCAAAGAGGCCGAAGAAGCCCTGAGCAAACTGGCCAAAACCGCCGCCCAGAAAGAGCTGGAAGCGCTGCTGAATGGCGAAGCAGACGGCAATGACACTTTCCTTGAGATCAACGCAGGGGCAGGGGGCACCGAAAGCTGTGACTGGGCCAGTATGCTGGCGCGGATGTATGTGCGGTGGGCCGAGAAGAAGGGCTATAAGGTTGAACTGCAGTCCGAAACACCCGGGGAAGAGGCAGGTATCAAATCGGTTGCCTACAAGATCAGCGGCCCGAACGCCTATGGCTGGCTGAAGTCCGAAAGCGGTGTGCACCGGCTGGTGCGCATTTCCCCGTTTGACTCAAACGCCAAGCGCCACACGTCGTTTTCATCGGTCTGGGTTTACCCTGTGGTGGATGATGACATCGAAATCGAGGTCAATCCGTCGGACATTCGCATTGATACCTACCGGTCTTCGGGGGCAGGCGGGCAGCATGTGAACACCACGGATTCGGCGGTGCGGATCACCCATATTCCGACCAATATCGTTGTGACCTCGTCGCAGAAATCCCAGCACCAGAACCGCGATATCGCGATGAAGGCGCTAAAGTCGCGCCTGTACCAGATGGAACTGGACCGGCGCAATCAGGCGATCAATGACGCCCATGAAAACAAGGGCGATGCGGGGTGGGGCAACCAGATCCGTTCCTACGTCTTGCAGCCCTACCAGATGGTCAAAGACCTGCGCACCAATTACGAGACATCCGACACCCAAGGGGTTCTGAACGGTGATCTGGATGGGTTCATGGCGGCCACTTTGGCATTGGATGTGTCCGGTAAATCCCGTGCCGAGGCACAGGGCGACGATTAGGGTCAGGACCCATTAATCCTGCACCACTGGCGCCGTTTCCCCGAAATATCAGCGGTTCGGGACGCGCCGTTAACAGTGGTTCTGTTCACAAGCGGCCCGCGCCGCTGAGATGAAGGGAAAACAGCGTCCTGCGGATTTGACGGATTTTCGCGCTGAACTGCGTTACAATGCCTTATAATAGAACCACTATTCCTGCGCCATTGTGCCTTGTCAGCACAAAAATCTGTCAAACCAGTGGGGCAGGATTAATGGGTCCTGACCCTAACGCCCATACCCGCATAACCAGATTTTCCTTGCCGTAACGTCCCTCCTGCCGCTAGCCTGACTGTGCGAACAGGAGAAATGATTATGACAGTTGTAGAAGAACTGGCACCTTCAAAGGTGCCTGAAATAAATACCGTAACCATATCCATGCTGAAATCCGCACTGAAATCGGGCTGGAGCGATTTCATGGCATACCCGTTGTTCGGGCTGTTTTTCGGCGGGGTGTATATGCTGGGCGGCCTGCTGATCTGGTGGGTGACACGGGCCACGGGGGAAACCTATTGGGTGGTGATCCTTGGCTTTGGCTTCCCGTTGATCGGGCCGTTTCTGGCGGTGGGGCTGTATGAAATCAGCCGCTGCCGCGAGCGGGGCGAGAAACCGACATGGGGTTGCCTGCTGGGCATGGCGTATCGGCAAAAGAACCGCCAGTTTCCATCAATCATCGTGGTGATCGTGCTGATATTCATGTTCTGGGCCTTTGTCGGCCACATGATATTTGCGGTGTTTCTGGGGCTTTCGGCGATGACGAATGTGATGTCGTCACTGGATGTGTTCCTGACACCGAACGGGCTGACCATGCTGGCCGTTGGTACGGCGGCCGGGGCGGCCTTGGCCGGATTGATCTATGCGATCACCGTGATGGGCCTGCCGCTGTTGCTGGATCGCGAGCTGGATTTTGTCACAGCGATGATCGTCAGCTTTCAGACCGTGCTGCAAAACCTGCCGGTTATGCTGTTGTGGGGGGGCTTTATCGTGGTGATGCTGGCAATTGGTATGTTGCCCTATTTTCTGGGCTTGCTGGTAGTGTTGCCGGTGCTGGGCCATGCGTCGTGGCATCTGTATCGGCAGGCCCTTAGCCCCGAGGAAGAATAGAGCATGTCGCACCAAATCGAATTCACCGCCCCGACCGAACGCATTCGCTTGCGCGAACGCTGCCTCGGTCGAGTCGGCGAATGCCCGAATCTGATCAGGCGCGACACGCTGTAAAGTGCTTTGCGTTTGATCTGAATCGGCATGACCGCCGAACGCCATTGCTTTGGCAATCGCTGCCTCGGCGGTCCTGCCGATGCTTGTATTAAATAAAACGCAAAGCGCTGTAGCACAACGAAAACGGGCGCCTGCATCAATGCGGCGCCCGTTCAGAATATTGTGTTGAAAGACCTTACGCTTTGGCGTCCGGTTTACCCGCTGCCGGTTTGGCGGTGGCTGGGCCGGTCTTGCTGATCGGGTCGTCCTGACGTTGAACCGAGCCT
>WGBJ01000024.1 GCA_015494385.1 Marinosulfonomonas sp. | reverse complement strand
GCGGGATCGCGGCGATGTCGCAACTGGATTCGTCCCTGGACGAGGCCTCGATCACCTGTGGTGCCAATTCATTCACCACCGTGCGCCGCGTGATTGCCCCCCTGATGGGACCAGCCATCATGGCCGCGCTGACCTACAGCTTTGTGCGGGCCATCACCTCGGTTTCGGCGGTGATCTTCCTAGTCAGTGCGCGGCACAATATGGCCACGGCCTTTATCGTCGGACGGGTGGAAAATGGCGAATTCGGCATCGCGATTGCCTATTCCGCTGTGCTGATCGTCACCATGCTGACGGCGATTATCCTGATGCAACTGATCATCGGCCAACGCACCCTGCGCCGCGACAACCGTGTGCAAAAGGTGCAGATGACATGACATATTTTACCGGAGACCACAGATGACAAATCTTACCACAGGGTCGGTGCAATTCGACGGAGTCGTCAAGAAATACGGCGCGGTCACGGCGCTGAAAAAGCTGGATCTGATGATCGAGCCGGGGCAACTGGTGACATTGCTTGGCCCCTCGGGTTGCGGCAAAACCACCACCCTGCGCCTGATCGCGGGGCTGGAACCTGCCACCGAGGGGCGTATCCTGATTGGCGGGCATGACGTAACACATCTGTCGGCCACTTACCGCAAGGTGTCGATGGTGTTCCAGTCCTACGCGCTGTTTCCGCATATGTCGGTGCTGGACAATGTGGCCTACGGGCTGACCGTGAAATCCATCCCCAAACGCGAGGCCCACGAAAAGGCCGAGGAAGGTTTGGCGATGGTCGGGCTGGCC
Source organism: Marinosulfonomonas sp. (assembly GCA_015494385.1). Classification (GTDB taxonomy): domain Bacteria; phylum Pseudomonadota; class Alphaproteobacteria; order Rhodobacterales; family Rhodobacteraceae; genus Profundibacter. The sequence continues at coordinate 3,674 of WGBJ01000024.1, read as the reverse complement.
GGTTACGGCCCGCGCCTGCCCTCTGAATTGTCCGGCGGCCAACAACAGCGCGTCGCCGTGGCCCGCGCGATTGTGCTGGAACCCGAGGTGCTGTTGCTGGACGAACCACTGTCCAATCTGGACGCCAAACTGCGCCGCCATGTGCGCGAGGAAATCCGCCAGATCCAGCAAAATCTGGGCCTGACCGCTGTTTACGTCACCCATGATCAGGAAGAGGCGATGGCAGTATCGGACCGCATCATCGTGATGAAAGACGCCGAGATTGCACAAGAAGGCACACCGCATGATCTGTATGAACGCCCCAACTCCAGCTTTATCGCCGATTTTATCGGCGACGCGAACCTGATTGATTGCGAGGTGGTGCAGGCCAACGGGGAAACCGCCGATATCGAGGTCGCGGGTCAAAAGCTGAACGTGCCCAACACCGACCGGCCCAAAGGCGGCGCAAGGATTGTGATCCGGCCGCACCAGATCCGGTTAAAACCGCGCGTGGCGGGCGAGGGGTTTGAAGGCGTGATCAGCTATGCCGCCTATCTGGGCAATCAGGTGCAATATACTGTGGACGGCGCGCTGGGACAGTTGTTCGTGATCAGCAACACCACCGCCAACCCGCTGGCGATGGGCGACAGCGTGTCGATCATGATGGACCCGTCCGAAATGCGGCTGGTGGCGGAGTAACCCTGTGCCCAAGGCGATTATTTTCTGCGATATCGACGGCTGCCTGAATGACGGCAAACACATCGGTTTCGATCTGGAGGCACTGGCCGAAGTGCGCCAGCGCATCCGCGCCCTGAAGAATTGCGGCGTGATCCTGTCGCTTTGCACCGGCCGCCCGCAACCCTATGCCGAAGCGATGGCGCAAGTGCTGGACCTGCACACGCCCTTTATCTGTGAATACGGCGCAATGGTGTTTGACCCGGAAACGGACGAGGCCATATCCCTGCTGGCCCCCGATGACCGTGCCGAAATCGCCCGCCTGCGCCAACACCTGCAAACGCTGGTGGGGGACGGGAATAAACACGTTCTGGAACCCGGCAAGGATTTCGCCCTCAGCATCACAGGGCCGGGAATCGTCGGGGCCGAAAACGCCGTGATCGAGGCCCAGATGAAGGCCTATCAGGCCAAATGCGACGGGTTCAACGTGATCTGGACCTATTCGATTTCCGCCATCGACATCGCCCCCAAGGGGATCAGCAAACAGACCGGCGCGGCCTATCTGCTGGACCGGTACGCAATAGACCCAAGCGCCACTTACGCGATTGGCGACAGCATTGGCGATATTCCGGTTTTATCCTTTGCCAACCATGCCCTATGCCCTGCCAACGCCACACAAAAGGTGCGGGATATTTGTGACTATACCGCCAAAGAACCCACAACTCGCGGTGTGGTGGAAATACTGGATCACATCCTGTCAAAATACGCCTGAAACTGCTATTTTCCCAGCTGCACAAGGGTGTGACTTGACAAGACAGATAAATATATATTCAATTATCGCGATACAAAAGGCGGCCAATAATCGCACGAACGGGAGGAATTGAAATTGTCAGACGACAGTACAGAAAACGCAAAGAGCATGTCCATCATTGTGACCAAGGGGTCGCTGGATTGGGCCTATCCTCCGTTCATTCTGGGGACAACCGCGGCAGCGATGGACATGAAGGTGACAATGTTCTTTACCTTCTACGGCCTTGCCCTGCTAAAGAAAAAGCTGAACCTGAAATTCACAACCCTTGGCAACCCAGCGATGGAAATGCCCATGATGGGTGGCCATATGGCAATGCCGAACCTGCTGTCGGTTATGCCCGGCGTTGGCGGCGCGGCCGGCAAGATGATGAAAAACCTGATGAAGCAAAAGGGCGTCGCCTCGATCGAGGATCTGCGCGAAGCATCGGTTGATCTGGAAATCCGCATGATCGCCTGCCAGATGACACTGGACCTGTTTGAATACACCACAGACGACATGATCGACGGGATCGAACTGGGTGGCGCGGCAACCTATATGGAAGTTGCGTCCAAGTCCGACATCAACCTGTTTATCTAAACAACAACAAACAAAGATACTCCAACACAAAAGAGGTTACTAATGGCTGTACATGAACTGAACGCAGAAGGCCTGAACTGTCCGCTGCCGATCCTGAAAGCAAAGAAAATGCTGAAAGGCCTTGCTGCTGGCGACGTGCTGAAAATCCGCTCGACCGACCCCGGTTCGGTTGCCGATTTCTCGGCTTTCTGCACACACACCGGCAACAAGCTGCTGTCGTCGTCTTCCGAAGGTGACGTATACCTGTTCGAAATCGAGCGCGTATAAACGCTGTTTTCGAAAAACAAGTTTTTGAAGACCCCGCAATTTTGTTGCGGGGTTTTTCTTTTGCCTTACAGCGCTTTGCGTTTCATTTGATACAAGCATCGGCAGGACCGCCGAGGCAGCGTTCGCGCAAGCGAATGCGTTCGGTCTGGGCGGTGAATTCGATTTGGGGCGACATGCCCTAGCGGTTCTTCACCCGCTGCACGAACCCTAGAAACCGTTCGACCCACGGGTTTTCCCGCGTGTGCCGCTGGTGGCAAAACCCGGCCAGCACATTGCCCGTAACAATCGCGTCATGCGCCCCGTCAATCCCTGCCCCGCGGGTCAGGTCACGGCCAAACACCGTATCCGCTGCCAGATTGTCCAAACGTGCGTAATGGAATTCATGCGCCTTGGTCTGCCCGTCACGTTGCCCCCACGGGTGCGCAGCTGTGGTGGTATATTCCACATAGCCCCGCCCCTGCGGCCGCATGCACATCACCGCATCCGCCGCCACCACATCGCACATCGGATAGGATTGATCATTCCAGCCCAAGGACCGGCACAGATACATCAACCCGCCACATTCCGCATAACACGGCATGCCGGCTTCCAGCGCCCGCTTGATGTCTTTGCGCAAGGCTTCGTTTCCGGCCAAGCCCTGCATCTGGGTTTCGGGGAACCCCCCGCCCAGAAACAGCCCGTCCGCCTCCGGCAATGCGGTGTCCGTCAGCGCATTGAACGGCACCAGTTCGGCCCCCAGTGCGGCAAAGGCATCCAGATCATCGGCATAGTAAAACCCGAACGCCCGATCCCGCGCGATGGCGATGCGCAAGCCCTTGAACACCGGATCAACCACCACTGCGGGGGTAGCATCCAGCACGGGTGCCGTTGCGGCAATGGCACGGACCTGATCCAGATCGACCTGCCCGCCAATGATTTCGGCGATCTGTGCGATCTTGCTGTCCAGATGGTCAGTCTCGGTCGGGGTGGTCAGGCCAAGGTGGCGCTCGCCAATATCCAGCGCCGGATTGCGCCCCACAGCGCCGATTACCGGAATGTCGGTGTAGGCTTCAACAGCTGCGCGAAGTTTGCTTTCATGGCGGGGGCCACCGACCTTGTTCAGGATCACACCGGCAATCCTCACATCCGCATCAAACCCCTGATAGCCGATCAGAAGCGGCGCGATGCCACGTGTCATACCGTTGGTATCAATCACCAGGATCACAGGCGTTTTCGTCACCTTGGCCAGCGCTGCATTGGCGTCTGATCCATCCAGCTTTACCCCGTCAAACAGCCCCTTGTTGGCCTCGATCATCGCGATGTCGGCCCCGCGCGCACGGTCGCACATCAGAGTGGTGAATTCAGCCGCTGGCATGGTGTTGAAATC
>WGBJ01000023.1 GCA_015494385.1 Marinosulfonomonas sp. | reverse complement strand
CTTCCATCGGCAGCGGCGCGTTGCGGTCCCAGACCTCCATCGTGTCCAGCCCCAGCCACTTGGCCTTTAGCGCGTAATAGCGGTGCGACAGCTTTGGATAGGCGGCGACAACCGCGTTGCGCAGCGCCTCGACCACTTCGGGTTCCACGTGGTTTGATAGATGGCGGCCGGTCTGCGGGGTGGGCATCTTGCGCCACTGATCCTCGATCGCCTTTTCCTTGGCCAATGTGTTGTGCACCCGTGAAAACAGCTTCACGTTTTCGCCAAACACCCGCGCCAGCTCGCGGGTGGCGGCCTCGCGCTTGCCGCGGTCCTGCTCGGTCAGCAGGTTCAGGGTGCTTTCAAGGTTCATCTCGGTGCCGTCCACCGTGAACATCAGGCCAGCGATGGTTTCGTCAAACAGCTTGTTCCAGGCCGATGCCCCGACACTGCTTTGATCGTGCAGGAATTTTTCCAGCTCGTCGGACAGTTGATAAGGTTTCATCGCCCGCAGTTGCTCGAATATCGGCTTGTAGCGTGCCAGATCGGCATTTTCGGCCAGCATGGCGTCCAGCTTGGCATCCTCGATCCGGTTGATCTCCAGCGAATAGAACACCAGAGGGGCGGTGAATACCGTCACCTTTTCCTGCGCGTTCTGCATGAATTGCGCACGTTCGGCATCCGTGGTGTTCTGGTAATACCGCAAACCGGCATAAGACATCAGCCGCCCGCCCGTGGTGCTGATCGCTTCGTATTCCTGCACACATTGCAACAGACCCGCCGCATCCAGATCCGCCAGCTTGCCCTCGTATTCGGATGCAAAATCCGCGCATGCCTTTTCCAGCCACTCCATATCCCGCGCAAATTCCGGCGCGTCCGGCGCGGGATAAAGGTCGCTTAAATCCCATTCCGGCAGATCACCGAAATCACCGGCACTACCAGTGTCAGAAGTCGCATCAAAAACGGGGGCGGGAAAAGCGTTGAACATCAAGGGAACCTCTTTGTGACTGTTTCAAACCACATAAGGGCGCATCAGGGGACAGTGCAAGGGGGGTGGTCTTCTTCTTGGTCTAAATATCCGCGCTGCAGGCATCAGCGAGCCCCGTCAGGGGCGAGCCTCGGGTGACGCCGTCAGGCGGCACAAACCCTAACGCCACAAATGCGCATAGCTGGCAAAAATCCCCTGAACCTTGGCCAACAGCCGCAACCGCAACCTCTCCGGCGGCAATTCACTGTGCTGTAGCCGTTCCACAATCACTTCGGGCGGGCAGGGCAGGTCGGCCACCGGATCATAATAGCGCGGATAATCGACCAGCACTGCATGTACCATCTGCGCCAAGGTCGGCGAGGCATGCCGCCGCTCCGGCACCTCGGCCAGATCCCGCGTCAGCCCCCATCCGGCGTAAAACGGCATGCCCAGACAGGTCACCTCCCGCCCGCGCAACAGGGCCTCGAACCCCAGCAGCGATGTCATGGTCCAGACCTCGTCCACCACATCAATCAGCGCCACGGGGTTGGCATCTTCCAGCACCAGATCGGCATATTTCGCCATATCCGCCGCCGTCACGGCCCCATCCCGCAGGCCCGCTTCGACATCGGGGTGGGGTTTGTACAGGATCACCGCATCGGGGTTCTCGCGGCGCACCCGTTTCAGCAGATCAAGGTTGCTGGACACCTCAGAACAGCCCTTCAACACCGAGGCATCATCTTCAACCTGCCCCGGCACCAGTATCCGCCGCCCCTTGGGCATTTCCGGCAGGCTCACGCTGCCGACGTTGTATTTGCTAACCCCGGCGTGGGTCAGGCTGGACATCAGCCGTTTGGCGCGGTGCTGTTCAACCTCGCCCAGATGAACCGAGGCCGCGATCAGCCGTTCCAGACGGCTTTCCCGTGTCGGATCATAGTAAATCCCCAGATCATCGGCGACCAATGATAGCGGTGCGGTCAGGTTCGCACCCAACCCGCGCGATCGCAGGAAACCGTCCTCGATCCGCAACAGGTCCTCGTCCGTCGCCATTCCCTTGCCCGCCCAAACCATCCGCCGAGCGCCGTTTTGGCAGGCCAGCGCGTTTGCCCTCTCGCCCCCCTTCGCAAACCGCATCTTCTGGTAACGTCCGTAAAACGCCTGCAAGGGCGCACGTTTCCACAGGCGCATACCGGTCGCCACATAACCGCGCCGGTCCTCGCGCCAGGCTCGCACTTGTGCTTCCAGCGCATCCACCACATCCTCGAGCGCGCACAGCCGGTCGCGGTAGGGGTCATACCATTCCGGATAGAGGATCATCGCTGCCGCAAACAGTTGCGCCCGCGTCAACACCCTTTGGCGCCGCGCCAGCGGGGTTTCGTCCTGTGTCAGCCCCCATCCGGCGTAAAAGGGCGTGCCGAAAACGCGGGGTTTGTGGCCCGCCATGATCGCCTCGAACCCCAGTTGCGAGGATACGGTATAGACCGCAATCGCCCCGTCCATCAGCGCCCAGGGGGACACCGGTTCGGTCAGCAATGACACCCGCCTGCTGGTATCCGCGGCGCTATAATATCCCTTGCGGTGGCCTGCTAATGTTTCGGGGTGGGTTTTGATGATCACTTGCGCCCCGGGGTGTTCTTCTTGCGCAAACACCAGCATTTCCTGAAACCGGGCACGATCCGCCCCGCTGGCGGTGACCGAGGCATCGCCTTTGGTCTGGTCAATCACCAACACATAACCGGGGGCGGGCAGGGGCTGTCTCTTATACACATCTGACGCT
>WGBJ01000022.1 GCA_015494385.1 Marinosulfonomonas sp. | reverse complement strand
CCCCAGCTCATCGCGCCGCCCACGGTGCGGCCACCGGCCCGCAAGCGATCTTAGTCGCCGTGAAGAAGACGTGCTGATGCCGGTGCGCTTGCGGGCCGGTGGCCGCACCGTGGGCGGCGCGATGAGCTGGGGCGAGCCAAAGGCCCTGCAACCCTTCCCCGAAAACTCGCCGTTCTACGGGCTGCAAATTCCCGACGATGTGACCGTCACCTCGCAGGTGTTGGCACAGCCTGACCCCAACCTTGCCGGACGGGTGATTGCCGCGCTGGCCGATGGCACGCCGCTGGTCACGCGCAAGGAAATGGGACTGGGGCAAGTGGTGCTGTTCCACGTCACCGCCAATGCGGAATGGTCCAGCCTGCCGCTGTCGGGTCTGTTTGTGCAGATGCTGGAACGGCTGGCGATTTCCACCCGTCAAACCACGCCAGGTGCCGAGGATCTGGAGGGCACCACCTGGGTGCCGGTGCGGGTGCTGGACGCCTTTGGGCAATTGGCCGATGCGGGGGCGATGGCAGGGGTGAAGGGTGAAGATCTGGCTGTCGGGATGGTGAGCGCAACCATGCCGCCGGGCCTGTATGAAAGCGATGAACAACGTGTGGCGGTGAATGCGGTTGGCGGGCAAACTGTGCTGGAAACGGCCACATGGCCCGCGCGGATTGCGGTCGAGGGGCTGAATGTGGCCCGTGAAACCTTGTTGAAGGGCGCCTTTCTGGCGGCGGCTTTGGGGCTGTTGATGCTGGATATTCTGGCCTCGCTCTGGCTGTCCGGCCGCCTGTTTGGCCCGCGCAGCGGTGTGGTGGCGATGCTGGCGCTGGGCTTGTTGGCGTTTGGCGACCATGTGCAGGCGCAGCAGGTTGACGATGAATTCGCCATCAATGCCACCGCCGAGGTGGTTCTGGCCCATGTTCTGACCGGCGATACGCAGGTGGATGACATCGCGCAGGCGGGGCTTTTGGGGCTGTCGGATGTGCTGTTCCAGCGCACCTCGATCGAACCGGCAAATCCGATCGGGGTGAATATCGAAACCGACGAGCTGTCGTTCTTTCCGCTGCTTTACTGGCCGATCACAACCAACCAGAAGATGCCCTCGAAAGAGGCCTACGCCAAACTGAACCGTTACCTGCGCACCGGCGGGATGATCCTGTTTGACACCCGCGATGGCGATATTGCCGGTTATGGCAGCCAGACGCCCGAGGGGCGCAAATTGCAGCAACTGGCGTTGGGGCTGGATATTCCGCCACTGGAACCCGTGCCGCAGGACCACGTTCTGACCCGCAGCTTTTACCTATTGCAGGATTTTCCGGGCCGTTTTACGGGGCGCGATGTCTGGGTCGAGGCCGCGCCGCCGGATGCCGAAAAGGTGGAAGGCATGCCGTTTCGCAACCTGAATGACGGGGTGACGCCGGTGGTGATCGGCGGCAACGACTGGGCGGCGGCCTGGGCGGTGGACAATGTGGGCAACTACATGTTCCGCGTCGGGCGCGGCTATACCGGCGAGCGCCAGCGCGAGATTGCCTACCGGTTCGGGGTGAACCTGATGATGCATGTGCTGACGGGCAACTATAAATCGGATCAGGTGCATATTCCCGCCCTGCTGGAACGGTTGGGGCAGTGACATGAATAATTCCATCCTGTTTTCCCCGATCATCCCGCTGCCCGTTCTGGCCGTTTTGGCGGCACTGGCGGTGTTGTTCATCGGCTTTGCCATCTGGCGCAAACTGGCGGGTTGGCCCTTGCGCGGGCTGGCGGCGCTGGTGTTGATCGGCGCGCTGGCCAACCCGGCCTTGCAGCAAGAAGACCGCGAGCCGCTGACCGATATCGTGCTGCTGGTGGTGGACGAAAGCGCCAGCCAGAAGGTGTCGGATCGCGAGGGGCAGACTGCTGCCGCTCTGGCCGAGCTGACCGCCCGCATCACCGCCCGCCCCAACACCGAATTGCGCACCACCACGGTGCCTGATGCCGAGGGCGACGGTGGCACCTTGTTGATGGGCGCTGTGGCCGAGGCCTTGGCCGACATCCCGCAGTCGCGCATTGCCGCTGTGCTGTTGCTAACCGACGGGCAGGTGCATGATGTGGACCTTGCCCCGAATATTCCGGCCCCTGTGCATACCCTGCTGACGGGGCATAAAACCGATTGGGACCGACGGCTAAGCGTGAAAAACGCCCCCGGATTTGCCATTCTGGGCGAAGAGGTTTTGCTGACCCTGCGGGTGGATGACCAAGGCGCGGTTCCGGCTGGGCTGGGCAAGCTGGCTGAATTGGAAATCTCGGTCGATGGCGGGCCTGTGCAGGCGTATAATGTGCCGATCGGGCAGGATCTGGAATTGCCGGTGACGCTGCCCCATGGCGGTATGAATGTGATCCAGTTTACCGTGCCCGAATCCGAGGGCGAGTTGACCAACCGCAACAATATCGCCGTGGTGCAGATCAACGGGGTGCGCGACCGGCTGCGGGTGCTGTTGGTGTCGGGCAAACCGCATACGGGCGAGCGCACATGGCGCAATTTGCTGAAATCGGACAGCTCGGTCGATCTGGTGCATTTCACTATTTTGCGCCCGCCGGGCAAACAGGACGGGGTGCCGGTGACGGAACTGTCACTGATCGCCTTTCCGGTGCGCGAGCTGTTTCTGGACAAGATCGACGATTTCGATCTGATCATCTTTGACCGCTACAAACGGCGCGGGTTGCTGCCTTCGATCTATATGGACAGCGTGCGGGACTATGTCGAACAGGGTGGGGCACTGATGGTGGCGGCGGGGCCGGATTTTGCGTCAGCGGATTCGATTTATCACACGTCACTGGCCGACATCCTGCCTGCTGCCCCCACGGCGCGGGTGCTGGAAGAGGGGTTCAAACCGCTGCTGTCGGACATTGGCCAGCGCCACCCGGTGACCGAAGGGCTTGAGGATTTTGCGCCCCCCGTGGCCGAGGGTGAAGATGGCCCCGGCTGGGGCCGCTGGTTCCGCCAGATTGAACTGGAAACGCTGTCGGGCAATACCGTGATGACCGGCGTCGGCGACCGCCCGTTGCTGGTGCTGGATCGTGTGGGCGAGGGGCGCGTGGCGCTGCTGGCCTCGGATCAGGCATGGCTGTGGGATCGCGGGTTTGAAGGTGGCGGGCCGCAACTGGAACTGCTGCGGCGGCTGGCGCACTGGATGATGAAGGAACCTGACCTTGAGGAAGAGGCGCTGTGGGCCGAGGCGCGCGGGCAGGTGATGACCATCATCCGCCGCACGCTGGGCGAAGAGGTGCCGGATGTCGAGGTGATCTTGCCGGATGGCGGCACGCAGACGGTGACGTTGAAACAGGTGTCGCCGGGGCGCTATCAGGCGACGTTCGAGGGGCCGACAATAGGGCTGTACCGGTTAAGCGACGGGGAAAAGGACGCGGTGATCGCCCTTGGCCCATCGGCCCCGCGGGAATTCGAGGAAACCATCGCCACGGGGGACAAGCTGTTGCCGGTGGTGGAGCAGATGCGCGGTGGCACATTCGCGCTGGAGGACGGCGTGCCGTCTGTGCGTAACGTGCGCAGCGGGCGCCCTGCGGCAGGGCGCGGATGGCTGGGGATCACCCCGCGCGAGGCTTATCTGACGGCGGATGTAACGCTGATTCCGCTGCTGCCCGCATGGCTGACGCTGCTGCTGGCGGCACTGTTCACTGTGGGCGCATGGCTGCGCGAGGGGCGCAGGTAGTTAGCGGTTCAAATCGACCTCGAACAGCTGGTCGCCCCAACCATCCACCAGACAATGGGCGCGGATATATACCTTGTCGGTGCCTGCCGGAATGGTGACGCCGCCCAAGGAGCGGGTGAAGGGCTGTTCGTGCTCATGCGGGTGGGCCAACAGGCGGTATCCCAGACGGTTGCCGTCGGCATCCAGCACCTCCCAGCCATCGGCGTAATGGTCCCAGCCGGTGTCGGGGTGTTTCAGGGTGACGGCGAAATCATAGCCATTGCCCGAGGGCCGAATTTTAACCGCCTCGATGGTCGGGAACTCGGCCCATGCGGGCAGGGGGGCAAGTATCAGCAGGGCAAGGACAAGTTTCTTCATGTCGGTCTCCGGTCATATTGGCGGCAGGATGGCGGTTTCACGGCGGATTGTCCCGTCACGATGGTGTGAGGGTCAATCTTGCTGCAACAAAACACCGCGGGAATGGGACGCAAATTCACGCCGCCACAGGATCAGCACGGTCAGGGCGGTGGCCACCAGCAGCGGGATCGCGCCCAGCAACCACGCCAGCGCGCCAAGGGCGAAATAGACCGACCGCAGGCCGCGATTGAAGCTGCGCGCGGCGGTGATGTTGATCTCTGCCGCCTGATTGGCGCGGGGGATGCAGGCCGGATCAGCCGCGTCATTGGGCACCGAGGCCAGCATCACGGCGCAATAGCCAAACAGCCGGTGTGACCAGACGAATTTCAAAAAGCCGTTGGCAAGGAACAGGATCACGATCAGGATTTTCATCTCCCACACCACGGCGGGAGCGTTTTCGAGTGACAGGTCCTGTGCGATGCCCAGCAACTGTTCCTTATTGCCGATCAGGGCCAGCCCCCCGCCAATACCGATCATACTGGTCGAGGCGAAAAAGGTGGTGCCTTGGCGCAGGTTGGCAAGGATATTGGCGTCAAAAATGCGCGGCTCGCGGGTGACGAATTGGGTCATCCATTCGCGCCGGTATCCGGCCATGATAACGGAAACTGACGGGTGCGCGGAATCGGCGCGTTCGATCACCCAGCCGATCCCGGCCCACGCCAGCCCCAACAGGGCAACCGCGATCAGGTCGAGGGTGCTAAAAAACTGTAAACGATCAAGAAGTTCCATGCGGGGGATCATAACGGGTCGGGAAATGACTTGCCAGCCGGATAAATTGGTTATATTTCTTTACCAATTGTAAAATCAGGAGTCCTTGCCGATGGAAATGCCCATACCCGACGCGGAAATACTGGCGAAGAAATCGCAGATCGTGGCGCGGTTGCAAGCGGTATTGCCGGACGGGGCGGTGATTTCCGATGTGGCCGAGGTGAAAGCCTATGAGTGCGACGCGCTAAGCGCCTATCGCTGCCCGCCGCTGTGCGCGGTGCTGCCTGCGGATACAGAACAGGTTTCGGCGGTGCTGAGGATTTGTCACGAGATGGGCGTGCCGGTGGTGCCGCGCGGCTCGGGCACGTCCTTGGCGGGCGGGGCATTGCCCACGGCGGACAGCGTTATTCTGGGCGTGGCGCGGATGAATGATGTGCTTGAGGTGGATTACGACAACCGCTTTATCCGGGTGCAATCGGGGCGCACCAATCTGTCGGTGACCGGCGCGGTCGAGGAGGACGGGTTTTTCTATGCACCCGATCCCAGCAGCCAGTTGGCCTGCGCGATTGCCGGTAATATCGCGATGAATTCCGGCGGGGCGCATTGCCTGAAATACGGGGTGACCACGAATAACCTGCTGGGGGTCACGCTGGTGCTGATGGATGGCGAGGTGGTGGAAATCGGCGGGGCGCATCTGGATTCTGG
>WGBJ01000021.1 GCA_015494385.1 Marinosulfonomonas sp. | reverse complement strand
ACCCCATGCCGCCATTGGTATTTCGCGCGGGCTGTCGCAGGTGACCATGGCGGAATTGCCGCTGACGCTGGCGGTGTTTGCCATCGCGCTGCAATATCAAACCCTGTCGGTGACCGAAATTGTCGCGGCGCAACAGGGCGGCATCCTGAACTGGACCCTGTTCACCAACCCGCTGGCGGTGGTGGCGGCGATGCTGGCCTTCCTTGGATCAATGATGCGCCCGCCGTTTGACGTGGTGATCGCACCGCAGGAAATCCCGATCGGGCCGCCCACCGAATACCACAGTGCCTATCTGGCCCTGATGCAAACCAACCGCGTGATTTTCCCGGTCGCCAAGATCGTCATCTATATGAACCTGTTTTTTGGCGGGGCATCCAATTGGGGCGAATTCGCAATCAAGGTGTTCCTGCTTTACCTGTTCTCGGCTTTTGTCGGGGTCGCGTTTCCGCGGTTCCGTGTGGAACAAAGCATCCGTTTTTTCATGATTTGGGCCGTGCCGATCGGCATCCTGTCCATTCTGCTTGTGTGAGGTCGCTATGAAAGAAGAACTAGAAAAACGCGTCGTCAAAGGGCCGGATGGCTTTGAGTTCGAGGTGGAACCGCTACAGGACTATTACTGTGCCGAGGCACCCAAAGCGCATCTGCCGGTATACTCGAAAATCGTCGAGGGGCTGTTCAACTGGGCGCGCTCGGAATCGATCTGGATTTTGGGGTTTGGCACCGGTTGTGGCGCGATTGAAATGCGCCCCCTGATGACGCCGCGCTTTGACGCCTACCGTTTCGGCATCCAGTGGCGACCCACCCCGCGTCAGGCCAATCTGTTGATGATCTCGGGCTATCTGTCGGTGAAAACCCTGAAACGCGCCATTCGGGCCTACGAGCAAATGCAAAGCCCGAAATATGTGGTCGGTCTGGGATCCTGCACCATCAATGGCGGCATGTATTGGGACAGTTACAACACGATCAAAAAGCTGGACGATTATATGCCGGTCGATCTGTTTATTGCCGGATGTATGCCCCGCCCCGAGGCCCTTCTGGCCGGTTTCAACGATCTGAAAAAGATCATCAAGGCCGGCAAAGCCGAAGGTGCCAACAAATACGCCGAGAATTTCGACTGGTACAAGGCGAACCAGAAATCCGTGATCAAGGATTGGGATATGCCCGATTATAACTGGTGATGAATGATGCATAAACTCTATGAAAATCTGGGCAAAATCATACCGCTGGGGGAAATGACCCTGCAGCGTGCCAACCTTGCCTTTATCACACTGGACCGCCGCTATCTGCGATCCGCCCTGCACCACCTGCGCGATGTCGAGGGCTACAGCCACCTTGTGTTGCTGACCGCTGTTGACTGGATCGAGGAAGACGTGTTCCAGCTGACCTATCTGCTGAGCAACCGCACGGCGGATGTGGATGTGGGCCTGCGGGTGATGCTGCCGCGTGAAAACGCCAGCATGGACAGTATCCACGACATCTGGCCCACCGCCGCCACCTATCAGCGCGAATTGCGCGAGATGTTCGGCATTGATTTCCCGGGCTCGCCGCGCGTGAACGAGGAATTCATCCTTGAGGGTTGGCAGGAAATCCCCCCGTACCGGCGCGATTTCGACACCAAGAAGTATTCCGAGGAAAACTTTGCCCACCGTGAAGGGCGCGTCACCAAAGACCCCGCCAGCCACATGAAAGAACTGCTTTATCCGGACAGGGGGCAATAAGATGAACTATCAACCCGACCGATCCAAATACCCCGCCAAAAAGGCTGATGGCACGCTGGATATTGACCTGACCAGTGGCAAATATCTGAAGCTGTGGCACGGCCCCAACCACCCCGGCATCACCGGCAACATGTCGGTGGAACTGACGGTTTGCGGTGACGAAGTGATTGAGGGCAAGGTGCATGTGGGATACCTGCACCGTGGCTTTGAAAAACTGATGGAACGGCGCAGTTTTATCCAGTGTTTCCCCATCGTCTGTCGCATCTGCGTGCCGGAACCCGATTTCAACGAATACTGCTATGCCGCCGCGATCGAGGAATTGTCGGGCGTTGTGGTGCCTGAACGCGCCCACTGGATCAGGACGATGATTTTGGAAATGGGCCGGATCAATTCCTATCTGATGTATCTGGGCGGACAGGCCGGTGCGCTGGGCCAAGGCGTGATTGGCCAGTGGACCACCTATGTCCGTGACCTGATGCTGGACCGGTTCGAGGAACTGACGGGGGCGCGCATCTATCACATGTTTATCCTGCCCGGCGGGGTGCGTGATGATCTGCCCGAGGGGTTCAAGGACCGGCTCGAGGCGACCTTGAAAGAGGTCGATGCCGTTCTGAAAGACGTTCACGATGTGATGTTCAAGAACGCTGTCTTTAAACGGCGCACCATCGGGGTTGGCTATATTGATCCCGCGTGGGTCGATGAATACGGCATCACCGGCCCCAACGCCCGTGCCGCCGGTGTGGCCAAGGACGTGCGCAAGGATCAGCCCTATCTGGTCTATGACCAGCTGGATTTTGAACCTGTGGTCGATCATGGCTCGGACATCTACACCCGCGCCGATGTGCGCCGCCGCGATGTGGCAATGTCGGTAGATCTGTTGCGCCAGATACTTGCGAAAATGCCCAATGAAGGGCCGGTGATGGCAAAATTGCCCAATGTGCTGCACTGGCAAATCCCGCGCGGCGAAACCTATATCCGTGGCGAATGTTCGCGCGGGGAATACGGGTTTTACCTTGTCACTGACGGCAGCCGTTTCCCGCGCCGCGTCAACGTGCGCGGGCCCAGCTATACCCACGCCATGACCCTGCTGGAACGCATGATCGTAAATACCAATATTTCCGATGTTGCTGCCCTGATGGTTTCGCTTCACACCTACCCGCCCGAAATTGAAAGGTAGCAAAAAGATGAGTGTTCAAGACGTCCTTTCGCCCTTCAAAGCGTGGAAAAACCTGTTCCGCGATCCGGTGACCATTGCCGATCCGCTGAACGACCGCCCCGGTGCCGCGCGTTATCGCGGGTTTCACCAGAATGATCTGGATAAATGTATCGGCTGCGGCACCTGCGAGGAAATCTGCCAGAACGGCGCGATTGATATGGTTGCCGAACTGAAAATCGAGCAGGCCGAAGGCGATTCCGGCCTTCGCCCGCGGATCGATTATGGCCGCTGCTGCTGGTGTGCGCTGTGTGTCGATGTGTGCATGACCGGATCATTAACCATGTCGAACGCCTATACATGGGTTGACGCCGACCCCGAGGAATTCCGCTTTACCCCCGGTGTGGACAAGAAGGACTGGGACGATGCCGAACTGGGCTATCATCGTCCCGAGGGCCTGCATCTGACACCGATGACACGGGTCGAAATGCGGGAAATGGAGCCCGAGGAACGGGTTGCCAATTTCGACGAAATCGTCTGTGGCTATTCGGTCGAGGAAGCACTGGTCGAGGCTGATCGTTGCGTATCCTGCGGTCTGTGTGTGGCCACTTGCCCTGCGCATATGGCGATCCCCGATTATATCGCCGCGATCCGTGATCAGGATTACGAACACGGTCTGGAAC
>WGBJ01000020.1 GCA_015494385.1 Marinosulfonomonas sp. | reverse complement strand
GCTTTTCCATCTTTGTTCCACAAATATCCCCGCCGGAGGCATAAAAGTTCTTAAGGTTCCCGCCGGATCATTTGCATCAGGGCCAGTGCGACCAAAGCACTGCCAAACACCCCGATGGCCAGTGGCAGCGGGGTGCCATCAAAAGCCAACCCGATTGGCGCGGCGATCATCACCGCCGAAACGGTGAACAGTGCGCTGGTGACCGAGGCGGCCATGCCGGCCATATGCCCCATCGGCTCCATCGCGATGGCGTTAAGGTTGCCGATGGTCATGCCAGCCATGAAGAACACCGAAGTCATCCACAGCAAAAAGGCCGCAAAATACAACGCATCAGGCATCAGCCCCGACCAGACCAGTATCGCAAAACTGCCCGACAACAGGATTTGCACCATCAGGGTTACGCGGATAATCCGCCGCATCCCCAGCCGCACCACGAAGGTCGCGTTCACCACACTTGCCGTCCCTGCAACCAAAGCAATCCCGCCAAACCACAGCGGGAAATTTGCGCCCTGACCAAAGGTGATATCAAACACCTGCTGGGTGCTGGACAGCATCCCGAACAAAGAGCCGAAGATCATCGTCTGCACCATGATCGTGGTGCGCACGGTGTGGTTGGACAGAACCTCTTTCACACCTTCCCACAGCTTTGCCGGCCGAAATTCGCGGCGGTTTTCCGGCCGCAGGGTTTCGGGCTGGCGCAACCCGAACCACAGGCTGTTGAGTATGGCGAACACCACAAAGGCGCCGAACAACCCGCGCCAGCCAACCAGATAAATGATGCCGGCCCCCATGCTGGGGGCAAAGGCGGGCACGAGTGTAAACACCATCATCACGAAGGACATCACCTGCGCCATTTGCCGCCCGGAAAACCGGTCGCGGATCACCGCCATGGCCACCACACGCGGACCGGCGGCCCCAAGCCCCTGTATCAGACGTGCCGCCAGCAGCAGTTCCAGTGATCCGGCCAGCATCCCCAGAAGGGCACCGATCATATAGAGGAAAAACCCGCCCAGTAGCACGCGGCGGCGCCCGAAGGCATCCGACAGTGGTCCGGTGAAAAATGTGCCCACCCCCATGCCCAGAACAAAGCTGGTCAACACCAGTTGCGCACGGTTGATCGCATCCGGTGTCAACGCCTGACCGATTTCCGGCAGGGACGGCAGCATCGCGTCAATCGAAAAGGCGATCGCGGCCGAGGTCATGCCCATCAGGGCGATGAACTCGCGTTTGCCAAGGGGGGAATGGGGGGTGTTCATTTCTGGTCAGGATTCCGGCGTGTTGTCTTTTTCAAGCTGTTCGTTGATTTCGGCAATCACTTGCCCCCACAGGTCCGCCGGCTGTGCGCCGGTCAGCACCGATTCATTGGCAACAATAAAGGTCGGCACCCCGCGCACCCCGCGTTCGCGGGCCTCGGCGTCGCGTTTGCGGATATACTCAACATCGGCATCTGAATTCAGCAGACGCTCCACCATGTCGGCATCCATGTTTGAAGCCTCGGCAATGTTGCACAGCACATCGTTTGAGCCGATATCGCGCCCCTCGACGAAATAGGCGCGAAACAGGGCGGACACCACAAATGTCTGCACGCCTTCGATCCCCGCCCAATGGATCAGCCGATGCGCATTCAGGGTGTTCGGCGTACGTTTGATTGCGGCAAAGTCGATTTCCAGCCCCGCTTCTTCGGCCTTTTGCGCGATTTCGGCGTAGACCTTGACGGCCGCTTCCTTGCCGCCGAATTTCAGTTCCAGATACTCGCGCCGGTCCATGCCCTGCGGCGGCATATCGGGGTTCAACTGGAACGGATGCCATTCGATTATAAACGGGTGGTCGGGATGTGCGGCCAGTGCGCGATCCAGATTGGCCTTGCCGATATAGCACCACGGGCAAATCGGATCGGAGATGATATCAAGCTTGATCATGTCTGTTTCTCGTATGTTTCGCGCAATTGGCGGCGCAGCAGTTTGCCGTTGGCCCCTTTGGGCAACGAGGCAACCCTGACATAAATGCGGGGGGTTTTGTAACGCGCCAGTCTGTCCTTGGCGTAGTCGATTAATCCGGCTTCGTCCAGAGGGGTATCAGAGGTGTAAAAGGCGGCAATCACCGTTGTGTCGGCTTTGACGGTGACCTCGACGGCGGCGACCTCGTGGATGGCGGGGTGGGTGGCAAGGGCGTGTTCCACTTCCAGTGGGGACACACGGTAGCCACCTGCGTTCATCATATCGTCAGTTCGGCCCAGATAGGTGATGGCACCATCAGGGGCCATGCTGCAACTGTCGCCGGTCAGGAACCAGTCACCTGCATATCTGCTGTTTGTTTCCGTTACAGCATCCAGATAGCCCAGCATCAGGCCCGGATCATTGCGGTGAACGGCAAGGGTGCCCGCGGTGTCAAAGGGCACCGGTTCACCGTCCTGATCCAGCACCGCCACGCGGCGGCCCTGTTGTGGATAGCCCGAGGCCCCGTGGGGTGCGGGATGATCAGGGCTGCCGGAAATGAAGGTGGAACATTCGGACATGCCGTAAGCCTCGAACAGCATTTTGCCGGTGGCACCGTTCCAGTGGTTGCGGATGGTTTCGGGCAGTTTTTCACCGGCGGACAACCCGTGGCGCAGGTCGGGCAGGGGCGGCAGCGGATTTTTCAGCATTTGCCGATACACTCCGGGGGCGGCGGCAAAGATGCTGGCGCGGTGTTTCGCCATCAGCGCGGGCAGATCGGCGGCTGTTGTGCCGGCGGCGGGGATCAGGGCGGTAGCACCGATCGATAGCGGATCCATCAGGCCGGTGCCCAGTGTATAGGTCCAGTTGAACGCCCCCGCGTGCATCATCCGGTCATGCGCAGTGAGGCCATACCACCCCTTGAACATCATCCGCCGCGCCCAGATTGCGCGATGCGCGTGGCACACCGCCCGCGGGATGCCCGAGGTGCCGGAGGTGTAGATGATATAGGCAAGGCGGTTCGGATCGCCCTCGGCATAAAAGGCCGAGGGCAGGTGGTGGAAGCTGTGCAAATCCTGCGCGGTGATCACAGGGCAAGGTAGGGGATCGGGCAGGGCAATGCCACTGTCCGCGACAATCAGGGCCGGAGTGATTTCATGGCTGATCGCGGTAATTTCAGGTGTGGTCAGTTGCGAGGATATGGGCACGGGCACCAGTCCGGCGGTGATCGCGGCCAGAAACAGGATCGGGAATTCAACGGTATTGCCAAGCCGCATCAATATGCGGTCGCCCGGTTTCAGCCCCTGTTGCAACAGGCCGGTGGCGGTGCCGCGCACGGCGGCTTCAAAGCGGGCGTAGGTCCAGTCATCGGTGTGGTCTGTGTGCAGAACCGACAGGGCACATTTGTCGCCCAAAGCAGGGGCAAGCGACAGCACATATTGCGCCAGATTGAAGGGGGCGGGGCAGGGCGCGGGGGCGCCATTATCAAAGATCGAGGTCATGTGCACCTTGCTAGGGGTCGCGTGTGTTTTTGGCAAGGGATGCCTGCGGCGCGGATATTTCGGCCAAGAAGAAGGGCTATTTCTGGTCCTTGAACAGGTGCGGCAGGATCAGGGCGACGGCGACGACACCGATCAGTTGCATGACGATGAACATCGGCATATGCGCCGGATAGATGCCCGCGAATGTGTCCGAAAGGCTGCGGGCGATGGTGACGGCGGGATTGGCGAAACTGGTGGAGGAGGTGAACCAGTAAGCGCCGGTGATATAGAGCGCAACGAGGGTCGGGACGGTATCGGGTTTGTGTTTGATGCCGCCGAAGATCACGAACAACAGGCCGAAGGTGGCAAAGATTTCACTGCTCCAGAGCGGGAGGCCGGTGCGGGCGTGGGTCGAGGTTTGCAGGATCGGCAGATCGAACATGATGTGGGTGAACCAGACGCCGAGGATGCCGCCGGTGATTTGCACCATCACATAGGGCAGGATTTGACCCGCGGGGTGTTCGCGGCGTAGGGCAAAGGCCAGTGTCACGGCGGGGTTGAAATGGGCGCCCGATACGGGGCCAAGGGTGGTGATCAGCACATAGAGCATCGCTCCGGTGGCGATGGCGTTGGCCAGCAGGGCAATGCCGTCATTTCCGCCTGACATGTTTTCGGCCATGATGCCGGATCCGAGCACGCCGATCAGCAACATCGCGGTGCCAATAAATTCCGCCAGCAGTTTTTGTTTCATTGCGCCGTTCCTATCCTTCGCCCCCATAAGAGCATGTCACACCAAATCGAATTCACCGCCCAGACCGAACGCATTCGCTTGCGCGAACGCTGCCTCGGTCGGGCCGGCGAAAGCTCGAATCTGATCAAGTGTGACACGCTCTAGTAGCGCGAATTCGTCCATGTTTTCAAACAAACACGGCCAGGCGCTGCCACAGGGACAGGAAACCGGACATGAAACAGAGCAGATACGCCGGCTTTTAAAGCGCGTTGTTCACCTTGCGTGCGCCTGCGGAAATGTCACGGCCCAGTCCTTCGACTGTGGCACAGGCCGAAAGGGACAGGATTGCAAGTAACAGGATGGTTTTTGTCATGTTCAGTTTTCCTTTTCATACCACCAGACGTCCGGCATAAAGCCGATCCAGTCGCCATAGATCGGCAGATGATCTGCCCGATAATGCAAGTAACTTTTATGTGCAATACGCGATGGTCCACCGGCCCAGATCGGTATCACATAGCGCCCCGCGGTTATAATCCGGTCCAGCGCATGGGCGGCAATGCTGAGTTCTTCCTGCCCCCGTGCGTTCAGCATCGCGTTGATCATTGCCTCGGCGGCGGGTGAGTTCATCCCCATCCAGTTGCGGGTGCCCGGGCGGGTGACGCCAGCCGATCCCCAATATAGCATCTGTTCATTGCCCGGCGACAAGGATGCACCTCGGGCGTAAAACGCCATGTCGAAATCATAGGCGTTGGTGCGTTCTTTGTACTGGGATTTGTCGATCACGGTAACCGTGGGCTGCATGCCCAACCGTTTCAGGGACTCGACATAAAGATCAACAATGCTGCGCACTTCGGAAGCGCCCTGTTTCAGCACAATTTCAAAGGCAAAGGGCTGCCCCGCGCTGTTTTGCATCACCCCGTTTTCAACATCCCATCCGGCCTGCTCCAGCAGGGCCATGGCCTTGCGGATGTTCTTGCGGTTGCGTTCCGAGCCATCCGAAACGGGCAGGGTGTAGCCCTCCATCGTGTCGGGCGGCAATTGGTCGGCAAAGGGGGCCAGCAATTCGGCCACGCGGCCCTTGGCGGGGCCGGGTTCCATCGCCAGCAGGGAATTGTCAAAATAGGATTTGATACGCGGCGCGGCGCGACCGTTCACCGTCTGGCTGATGAATTCATAGTTGAACGCCAGTATCATCGCTTGCCGGACACGCCAGTCCGAAAAGATCGGGTTGCGTGTGTTCATCACCAGACCCTTTAGTCCGGTGGGGCGCTTGTGCGGGATTTCGGACTTGACCACCTCGCCGGAACGCATGGCGGGAAAATCGTAAAGCGTGGCCCATTTTCCAGCATTGCCTTCGCGCATGACATCGATTTCTCCGGCCTTGAACGCCTCGAAACGGACGTTGGAATCGGTGAAAAACTCCATGCGGATTTCGTCAAAGTTATGGGTGCCGCGACGAAAGGGCAGATCCTTGCCCCAATAGTCAGGATTGCGTTTCAACACCAGATAGCGGCCCTGCTCCAGATCATCCACCATATAGGGGCCGGTGCCGATCGGCGCCTCAAGGGAAGATGCGGTGAAATCCTTGTCTTCATATTGCGCCTTTTTTAGGATCGGGCGCATACCGATGATCAGCGCCAGTTCCCGGTCCTCTGTGTTGAAGGTAAAGCGGATTTTGCGCTCGCCGGTCTGCTCCATCTTTGCAACCTTTTGCCAGGCTCCCAGATATTTCGGGTGCCCTTTGGTGCCGAGCGTTTCGTAGGACCACATCACATCCTCGACGGTGACGGGGCTGCCGTCCGAGAATTTTGCCTCGGGGCGCAGGGTGAATTCGACCCACTGGCGATTCGGCCCGACATCAATCGATTCGGCCAAAAGACCGTAAAGCGAGAAGGGTTCGTCCCAGTTGCGGCCCATCAGGCTCTCGTATCCCAGATAGCGCCATTGCCACGGCGCACGACCTTTCAGGATGTGCGGGTTGAGAGAATCAAAGCTGCCGACCTCGCCCAGAATGATCCGCCCGCCTTTCGGGGCGTCGGGGTTGGCGTAGGGTAGGGACACAAAATCCTGTGGTAGAGTAGGGGAGCCATACATAGCTATGCCATGCTGTGGTTCGGCCTGTGCGAATCCGGCGGACAGAATCACACTGGCGGTGCAGGCGATTTTCCTGAACCACATGAAATTTATTGATCTCATTTTGGCAACAATCCCTCACGCGCCTTGTTTCGTTACGGTTGATGGTAACGGGCAAATGCAACCAATTCAAACTTTTAGCTTGGCGGGTGGCAAGAGATTGCGTATAAAGTAATCACTGCTCGATAGGTTTCTTGCCTGTATGAAACCTGCCTCAATAACTTAACGCCAGCTTCGCGCTGGCGTTTTTTTTGTGCGGGTCAGGCAGAGGGCCGAGAGAACACTTACAGGGCCTTATTGCCAGTCCACTGCAAGAGGTGCTGTATCATTTCCACCGCTGGTGATGGCCGCAACCATAAGCAAGATCAGGTGGTGCGGGTAATAATGGATCTGCCGCTGTAGGCACGTCGACGACGTCAGGGGCGGGCAGGTTAGCAATAATGATTCCAAATACCCTAAGAGCAAGTAAAACGGCCCGATAGAATTATCCACCGGGCCGTTCAAAAATTCGCGTTTTTCAGTCCTTACCCTATGCGCCAGGCTGAGTTACTGGGACTGTATTATTACCACCACCGCCGGCGATCACTGCAGCCATCAGCACGATCATCAAAATCGGAACGATCATTGCACCGCCGGAACTGCCGGTTGCGGCTTCGACAACTTCTGGCTCCATCATTGGTTCAACCAGATTTCCGGCAAAGGCCTGTGTCGATGTCAGAGCAGCGATTGTTAGAGCAGCTATTTTTTTCATTTTAAAAATCCCTTGTAAAATTTGAATACCGCTTGTTATTAACCAATGGCATTTTTCAACTCAAGAAAAAAGCGTTTTTTCGTTGTAAATGCCCAAAAAATGGCCCAGAGAAATTAAATCCCAAGGCCATTTAAATGTGCTTGATATCTTAGAGATTGTTAACTGCTGGCACAGGATCGCTACCACCGCCGGCGATCACTGCAGCCATCAGTACGATCATCAAAATCGGAACGATCATTGCGCCGCCGGAACTGCCGGTTGCGGCTTCGACAACTTCCGGTTCCATCATTGGTTCAACCAGATTGCCGGCAAATGTTTGCGTCGCAGCCAGAACGAATGCGGATGTAAGTAGAATTTTTTTCATTTGAGACCCCTTCAGTAGTACCCTTCTTGAATACGGCGAATATCTACCAGCAGAAGTGGGGAAACACAATATATAGTGGATTTGGCGGCGAAACATCAGTTTATTATGGTGAAGTCAGGCAACACTATTTTCCAGGGTCATCCAATGGCAAAAGCGGCTGATCCTCGTCTTTGGTGTTCGGATAAACCAGACCGGCCGAAATCACCAGTTTCATCGCATCCCCCACGCTCATATCAAGTTCGATCAGATCCGATTGCGGTACGAACAGCAAAAAGCCGGATGTGGGGTTTGGCGTGGTCGGCAGGAACACCGAAATCATTTGCTCGTTTACCGGGATTTTCTGGTTCACTTCGCCCTTGGTGGTGGTGGAAATGAACGCCACCGCCCAGATACCCTTGCGCGGGTATTCCACCAGACAGACCTTGTCAAACGAGGTTTCGGATTGGGCAAACACTGTTTCCGCCAATTGTTTCAATCCGTTATAGATCGAACGCACGACCGGCATCCGGTCCACCAGATCTTCGCCCCAGTTCAACAGGGACTTGCCCATGATGCCCTTGGTCATCCAGCCGATGATCACGGTGAAGACAAGGAAAATGATCACCCCGATGCCGCGCAGATCAATGCCGATGTAGCTTTTGGGGTTAAAGCTCTCGGGGATAAAGGGCAGCACCATGCCGTCAATTTTTCCTGTGACCGCCCAGACCAGCCACAATGTCATGCCGATCGGGGCAACAACCACCAGACCGGTAAAGAAGTTGTTGCGCAGTGCCGTCAGCCACCGGCGTTTGCGGCGCTCGGGTGGGGGCGGGGTCAGGTTTTTCAGTTTGGGCATGGGAATATGCAGTTCATTGGATAAAATACCGGATAAGCGACCACACTCACCTAAGCAGCGTTGCGGGTGAATTCAACGGCAATTTCTGTCGCAAGGGCTGCATTGTTCATCACCAGCGCAATATTCGCGGTTAAGGACGCCCCGTCGGTCAGCTCGAAAATACGTTGCAACAGGAAGGGGGTGACCGATTTGGCGGCAATTTTCTGCGCCTCGGCCTCGTCCAGTGCCTGCTGGATGATCGGGGCCAGCGTGCTTTGCGGAATTTCATCGGCAGCCGGGATCGGGTTGGCAACCAGTTGACCACCGGGCAGACCCAACTCGCCGCGCATGATATGTGCCTTGGCAATATCGGCGGCATTGTCCATCCGCAAGGGGCTGGGCAAGCCAGAGGAACGCGACCAGAACGCCGGAATATCGTTTTGTTTAAAGGTGATAACCGGCACCCCTAATGTTTCCAGCACTTCCAGCGTTTTGGGCACATCCAGAATGGCCTTTGGCCCTGCGGCCACCACGGTGACGGGGGTTTGGGCCAGCTCGTGCAAGTCGGCGGAAATGTCGAATGTGGTTTCCGCGCCGCGATGCACACCGCCAATGCCGCCGGTGGCAAACACCCGGATGCCGGCCTGATCGGCGGCGATCATGGTGGCGGCAACTGTGGTTGCGCCGGTGCCGCCCGTGGCCAGACAGGCGGCAAAATCGGCGCGCGACAGTTTGGCGACATCTTTGGCCTGTGCAAGGCTTTCCAACTCGCTATCCGTCAGCCCGATATGCAGCACACCACTCAAAACGGCGATGGTGGCCGGAGTCGCGCCGCCGTCCCGCACCACGGTTTCCACCTTGCGGGCGGTTTCCACGTTTTGCGGGTAGGGCATGCCGTGGGTGATGATGGTGCTTTCCAGCGCCACGACGGGGGTGCCGTCGGCCAGTGCGGTGGCAACTTCGGGGGAAAACTGCATGGGGATGGTCATAGGGGTGTTTCTCCGGAAACATAGGCCGCGGCGGCGTGAAGGGCGCTGTTCAGCGCCAGTTCCGGCGTTTCGCCACGGATTTCAGCGGCAATATGGGCCGCCATAAAGGTGTCGCCAGCACCGGTGACGCGAGTCACCAGCACTTCTGGCGGGGTTTGGGTAATAACGCGGTCTTTGCGGCCAACCGATGCCCGATTGCCCCCGTCCGTCACCAGAATTCCATGCGCACCACGCTCCAGCAGCACCTGCGCGGCCTGTTCTGAATTGTCAAAAGTGGTCTGGCACAGCAGGCCTGCTTCTTCCAGATTGACATAGAGCGTGGCGTTGGCGTGCGACAGCAAAGGCGCCAGCCGCTCGGCCTTGCCGGGCGAGGCAGGGGCGACACGCAGGTCGGCAGCGGTAAACAGGGGGCTTTTGCTGATGGTTTCCAGCAGGGCCAGTGTCAGGTTTCCGTCCAGCGCAATCACACCGGTATAAGGGGATTGCGCGCTGCCCAGACGGCCGTTTTCCAGCGGGCGCAGGATTTTGTCGCCAGCGGCTTCGAGCGAATGGGCGTCCGCAATGGCGGCGATCAGGCCGTTTGCGCCCTCGATTGCCATATAGCGGTCGGTGGGCAGGTCTTCGGACAGGTAAACGTAGTCGCAATTCATGCCCATGCTTTGACAGGCCGCCAGCAGTTCACGCCCCTCTTCGTCCTTGCCGATGGTGGTCAGCAGGGCAGGGGTCAGACCAAAGCGGCGCAGGGTCATGGCGATGTTCATTGCCACGCCACCGGGCAGGCGGGTGATGCGGCCGGGCACGTCGGACCCCATGCGCATATGGCTGGCAGAGCGGCCGATCACGTCCCACAGAACGCTGCCGATGCACAGAATGTCAGATGTGTTTTTCATGGACGTAGTATGTGCCGTGCGCACACGGTAAAGACAAGCCTAGTTCGGCGTTGCAAAGGTCAAAGACGCCCAAAGGGATTCCCACACGGCACCGGTTTCATCCGCCAGCGCTAGCGCTGGTTCGCGCAGCACCACAGCGTCAAACAGATAGGTATGGCCGGGCTTGACCGGCACTGTGGTGTGGCCCTGATCATCGGTGCGGTGATAGGTGACGGTGACGGTGTTGTCGGGCGCGCGTTCAAACACCTCGACCTGTGCATCCACACGCGGGGCGCCCTGATACAGCACCTGAACGGTGAAGCCATCCGACAGATCATCGGTATAGGGGTTTGTCAGGGCGACAAATTCGGTTTCCATACCGGTTGCGGCGTCTTGCCCCGCCCCTGAACCAACCCCGATCAGGGTTTTGCAAAACCGCGTGTAAACCTCGCTGAAACGCTCCATCGGCAGGCCGCGTTCCTTGTGGCGCTCGATCACCCCGTCAAAGGCTTTATGTTCGACAAAGGCTACGAATTTTTCGAATTTATTATACTGCACGGTGCTGAATTTGCTTTGGTATATCAGCACCATAAGGCCATCAGTTAAGACAGGTTTCGAGAAGGCGGGAAAATCGCCTGCGCGGGCATCAACCGGCGTGCGGTTGCCGTTCTGGATGATGTCGAAAACCTCGGTCCGGTTGTCGAAATACCCCAGCTCGATCCCGCTGAATTTCATGCCGTTGCGCAATTTCACCTGAAGTGTCGCACCGGTTTCGGGTTGAAACTGCTGCGGTTCAAGCCAAAACTC
>WGBJ01000019.1 GCA_015494385.1 Marinosulfonomonas sp. | reverse complement strand
GCCATAGATATGGCCCCAGTTTGCCCCGCTGGGCAGTCGGGCAAAGCCGAACTTTACCATCAGATACACCGCGCCCAGAACACCCGCCTGTTTGCCCAGAAACAGCCCCAGCGAAATGCCCAGCGGCAAAGGGGCCAGCAGATCGGCAGGGGTCAGCCCCTGCAGCACCACACCCGCGTTGGCAAAGGCAAAGATCGGCACGATCAGATACAGCACATAGGGCGCCAATCCGTGTTCCAGCGCGTGCAGGGGGGATTTGCCGAACTTGTCTTTCATCGGGATGAAGAACGCGGTCAGAACCCCCGCCACGGTCGCATGAACGCCGGATTTCAGCACCAGAACCCACAGGATCACGCCCAGCAACAGCATCGGTGCAACACGGTGGGTGCCGCGCCGGTTCAGCCAGAACATTGCGGCCAGCGGGATCAGGGACATCAGCAGATAGTCGATTTTCAACTCTGCCGTATAAAACAGCGCGATGATCAGGATTGCGGCCAGATCGTCCAGAATGGCCAGCGTCAGCAGGAATATTTTCAACGAGGCAGGTGCGCGTTTGCCCACCATCGCCAGAATCCCTAGTGCAAAGGCAATATCGGTGGCCGCCGGAATGGCCCAGCCACCAAGGGTATCGGGTTGTCCCCAGTTCAGCCCCGCATAGATCAGCGCCGGAATGGCAATGCCCCCCAGCGCGGCAATCCCCGGCAACAGCACATCACGCGGGTTCTTCAGCTTGCCTTCCAGCAATTCGCGTTTCAATTCCAGCCCGATCAGGAAAAAGAACACCGCCATCAACCCGTCATTGATCCAAAGGATCAGCGGTTTGGACAGACCTGTGTCGTTCAGGGTGATTTTCAGGTAAGACCCCAGCGCGGCCTCGTAATATGGTCCGAAAGCGGAGTTGGCGACAACCATCGCCATCACGGCCGACAGCATCAACAAGATACCCCCCGCTGCGTCATGTTTGAAGAAGCGGTCGAAAGCACGAAGAAGGGGCATGGTGGTCCTTATATAATAGAAACAGTCAGGTTTGAAGATAGATGGGGCCTGCCGCCCGATTTTCAATAGACGGACCTGCGAATTTATGGTGGAGTTACGGGGAATTCCAATGGAAGGGGCGGGAATGTTTGAACTGGACCATATCGCGGTTGCGGCCGATACGCTGGACGAGGGTGTTGCGGCGGTCGAACAGGCCTTGGGTGTGTCCCTGTCGGGCGGCGGGGAACACCCTTTGATGGGCACGCATAACCGGTTGTTGGGACTGGGGGATGTGTATCTGGAAGTGATCGCGATCAATCCTGATGCCCCTGCGCCGGATCATCCACGCTGGTTTGATCTGGACCATTTCACCGGCGCGCCACGTCTGACCAACTGGATTTGCCGCAGTGACGATCTGGAGGCCGCAATCGCCGCCAGCCCTGACGGGGTGGGGGTGCCGGTGGCCCTGTCGCGCGGGGATCTGCGCTGGCGGATGGCGGTTCCGGCGGATGGGATGTTGCCGTTTGACAATGCCTATCCGGCGCTGATCCAGTGGCAGGGCGCGTTGCATCCGGCGGATTTGCTGGCGGATGTTGGGTGCCGTTTGCGCCGGCTCGAGGTGGCACATCCACAGGCAGAGGCCTTGCAACAGGCGCTGGGCGGGTTTGCCGATCCACGGGTGGTGATCGCGAAAGGAGCGCGCGTGGCCTATCGTGCTGAAATCGAAACGCCGCACGGGGTTCGGGTGCTGCAATAACCCCGCGTCATTCTGTTACGCCAAACTATGGAATACATGACCTGACAGTCGGGCAAATACCCGCTATCCTGCCAAAATGTCATTGTGGACCCGCATAGCCGATGCCCTGTCCGCCCTCGCCAGTGGTGAAGGGCTGTCCGAGGTTTTTGACCGCCTGCGCACCCCGCCGGAACAAACCGTTGGTTTTACCATCGCCGTTATCGCGCTGGGGGCCAAGATGGCCAAGGCCGACGGGCAGGTGACGCGCGACGAGGTTGCGGCCTTTCGCGAGGTGTTCACCATCCCGCCGCAAGAAGAGGCCAACGCGGCAAGGATTTTCAATCTGGCCCGTCAGGATGTGGCGGGGTTCGAGGAATACGCCCGCCGGATCAAACGCATGTTTGGCGATCGGCGCGAGCCGCTTCATGATCTGATGGAAGGCTTGTTTTTCATTGCGCTGGCGGATGGGGAATACCACCCGAAAGAGGATGATTTTCTGGACCGTGTGCGCCGGATTTTCGGGATTGACGAACGCGAGTTTCGCACCATGCGTGCAATGTTCGTGGCCGATGCTTTGCCCGACCCCTATGCGGTTCTGGGCGTGGCGCCCGAGGCGTCCTTTGAGGAAATCCACGCAGCCTATAAGCGGCTGGTGCGCGAAACCCATCCTGACCGGATGAAGGCCCGCGGCGTGCCCGAAGAAGCGGTGAAACTGGCCGAGGCGCGATTGCGCCAGATCAATGCGGCATGGGAAGAAATCCAGAAGGCGCCTGTGTGATGCGCATCGCCACATATAATGTGGAATGGTTTGATGCGTTGTTTGGCAAGGATGGCCAACCCTTGCTGGACGGGGAATGGTCGCGCAGGCATGATGTGACGCGGGTGCAGCAGCTTGAGGCGGTGGCCAAGGTCTTTACCGCGATGGATGCGGACGCGGTGATGGTGATCGAGGCGCCCGACGGCAGCCATCGGCGCGATGGCGTGCGGGCGCTGGAAAATTTTGCGGCGCATTTCGGGCTGCGCACCCGCAAGGCGCTGATCGGGTTCCAGAATGATACCCAGCAGGAAATTGCGCTGCTGTATGACCCCGATGTGATGTCTGCACGGCATGACCCGAAGGGCGAACAGACGGGCAAGAAAGGCTCGTTCAACTCGCCCCGGTTTGACAGCGTGTTTCGCCGCGATCTGGATGTGGACGCCACGCCGGAACTGATCACTTTTTCCAAACCGCCGCTCGAGGTGGCCGCGAAAACCAAATCCGGCAACCGGTTTCGCATGATCGGCGTGCACATCAAATCCAAGG
>WGBJ01000018.1 GCA_015494385.1 Marinosulfonomonas sp. | reverse complement strand
GGACATCGCCTTGAGCACATCGGCCAATTCCAGTTTCGCCGGCAATTTGGACAACAACCGTGTGGACGGATCCCAGACACCACCACCGGCCAAAGTGTTCACCACGTCGAAAATCGGGTCGATATAGATGGCAAACAAACAGCCAAGGATCACCCCGACCGTAGTACCCACCAGCCCGACAGAAGCCCCGCAAATAAAGAACACCCGCAGGATCGAGCCTTCGGTCAACCCCATAGTGCGCAGGATGCCCACATCGCGGGTTTTGTTTTTCACCAGCATAATCAGGCCGGAAACAATGTTCATAGAGGCAATCAGCACCAGAATCG
Organism: Marinosulfonomonas sp.; assembly: GCA_015494385.1. Taxonomy (GTDB): domain Bacteria; phylum Pseudomonadota; class Alphaproteobacteria; order Rhodobacterales; family Rhodobacteraceae; genus Profundibacter. Next base: position 1,971 of record WGBJ01000018.1, on the reverse strand, counting down.
ACAGGATGATAAACATGATGTTATCCTCCATCTCCAAGGCGCGCAAAAACCCGCCCGAGGTGTTCTTCCAGGTCCAGACCAAAGCATCGGGACCGGCCACAAGGTTGAGCGGCTCGACCATTGCCTCCACGTTGTCCGGATCATCCAGCATCACCTCGATTTCATCAACCACCCCTTCGCGGTTGAAAAATGTCTGGGCTTCGCTCAGGGGCATATAAACGCGGGTGCGGTCGATGTCATAGCGCCCGACTTCGAAAATATAGACCACCTCATAGGCGTTGACGCGCGGGCTGGTACCAAAGGCGGTTTTCACGCCTTCGGGCGAAATCAGCTTGACCCGATCCCCGAGTGTCACCCCCAACTGGCGGGCGACACCGCTGCCGATGGCCACGCCTTTGTGGAAGTTTTCCAGTTTGCCAAGCTTGATTTCAGGGTTCACGATCAGCGGAACCCCCAGCAAATCCCCATAGGTTTCGCCAAATACCTCGACACCGGCATTGCGGCCATGGGCGGCGATCATCACCTGACCTTTGACAATGGCTGCGGCCCGTTTGACGCCGGGAACAGAGGCGAGCTTTTGTGCCAGTTCATCATAGTTGTCAAACACCCGAATGATTTTCCCGTTTTCATCCAGATGCGGGGAAACGTAAACCGTGGCGTGGGCGTTGGCCCCTAATATGGTGTTGGTGAATTCGATGCGAAAGCCGCTACGAACGGCCAGCGTGGCAATCAGGGCAAACACCGCCAGCGCAATGCCGATCAGGGAAATCCACGTCATCACACTGACGCCACCCTCGCGCCGTTTGGCCCTGAGGTAGCGCCAGGCAATCAGCCATTCAAATCGCGCAAAAGGCGCGGTGGTGCGGCCCGAACTGCTCATCTCGGCCTCCTGTTCCGGATGCGACCGGCACGAATGTGCCGCGTCGCGCGGGGGCTAGATGCCCCCAAGCGGCGCCGATCAGACGCCTGCGTAGATTTCTGCACAACGGGCAATCGCATCGGCGGGTGTCATTTCGACGCTTTCGCCGGTTTTACGGGAAGTTAGCTCGACCACCCCGTTTTTCAAGCCACGCGGCCCGACGGTGATGCGCCAAGGTATCCCGATCAGATCCATAGTGGCGAATTTCGCGCCGGCGCGTTCCTTGCGGTCGTCGTAAATCGGGTCCAGCCCCAGCGCGGTCAGGCTTTGGTACAGGTTTTCACAAGCGGCATCTGCCTCGTCGTCGCCCTGTTTCAGATTGACAATGCCCACACGGAAAGGGGTCACGGCTTCGGGCCAGATAATACCGTTTTCGTCATGGCTGGCTTCGATGATCGCCCCGATCAGGCGCGATACGCCGATGCCGTGGCTGCCCATGTGAACCGGCACAAGTTTGCCGTCCTCATTGACCACTTTGGCATTCATTGCATCGGAATATTTGGTGCCGAAATAGAAAATCTGGCCAACTTCGATCCCGCGCGATGTTTTGCGCCGCTCTTCTGGGATGGCGTCAAACAGGGCGGGGTCATGGGTTTCGTCCGTGCGCGCATAGGGCGTGGTCCATTCCTCCTTGATCGCGGCGCATTGCTCGACGCTGTCGTAATCGACTTCGCGGTCGCCCATTTCCAGATCGAGGATTGCGCTGTCATAGAAAACCTCGCTTTCGCCGGTATCGGCAAGCACCAGAAATTCATGGGTGTCATCGCCGCCGATCGGGCCGCTGTCGGCGCGCATCGGGATGGCTTTCAGGCCCATGCGTTCATAGGTGCGCAGATAGCTGACCAGATGCCGGTTATAGGCGTGCAGGGCGGCGTCTTTGTCCACATCGAAATTATAGCCGTCCTTCATGAAAAATTCACGCCCGCGCATCACCCCGAAACGGGGGCGGCGTTCGTCGCGGAATTTCCACTGGATATGATAAAGCGTCAGCGGCAGATCCTTGTAGGATTGCACATTGGAGCGGAAAATATCGGTAATCAGTTCCTCGTTGG
>WGBJ01000017.1 GCA_015494385.1 Marinosulfonomonas sp. | reverse complement strand
CGCTGAACGAACGCGCCGGTGGCCGCCCCGTGGCGCTGGCCATCAACAAGATCGACAAGGTAAAGGCCGATAAATTGTTGGCCTTGACCAAGGAATTGAATGATCTCTATGATTTCACCGAAACCTTTATGATTTCCGCCGAAAAGGGCCACGGCGTGGATACGCTGCGCAAATGGCTGGCGGCGGAATTGCCCAAAGGCCCGTGGCTCTATCCCGAAGACCAGATCGCCGATCTGCCCCTGCGCATGATCGCCGCCGAAATCACCCGCGAAAAGCTGACGTTGCGCCTGCATCAGGAATTGCCCTACCAGCTGACGGTCGAAACCGAAAACTGGGAGGATCGCAAGGATGGTTCGGTCAAGATTGACCAGCTGATCTATGTGATGCGCGACGGGCACAAGGGGATTTTGCTGGGCCACAAGGGCGAAACCATCAAGGCCGTGGGCAAAGCCGCCCGCGAGGAACTTGAGGAATTTCTGGGCCGCAAGGTGCATCTGTTCCTGCAAGTCAAAGTGCGCCCCAACTGGCTGAACGAGGCCGAGCGCTATTCCGAAATGGGGTTGAATTTCAAGGATGGCAACACGTGACGCGGCTGACCACGGAATTCTGGGTTCAGGCCTATCTACACCGTTTGAATCTGGCCAATATCCCCGCGTTTGTCACCCAGAAGGGCGATCTGACAGCGGGGGCGGTGATGATCAAAGTCAACACACTGGACGGCAACGCACAGGCGTTTGAACGCTCGTTCGATCTGGAAAAAGGGCAACGCGCATGGATCGGCATGGCCGCCGGTTCCGAGGCCGAGGTGGATATGTCGATCCAGCGGCAGAAATCCTTTGATCCCGATCTGTGGGTGATCGAGGTCGAGGACAAACAGGGCCGTCACCTGCTGGACGAACCGGGGCTGGCGTAATACGCTCTGCTTATGGAATGGCGTGACCAAGGGGTTTTGCTGGCGGTGCGCAAGCACGGCGAAAACTCGGCTATCATCGAAGTATTCACCGCCGAACACGGGCGGCACGCGGGCGTTGTGCGCGGAGCATCCTCGCGCAAGATGACACCTGTGTTGCAACCCGGTGCACAACTGGACGTCACATGGCGCGCGCGCCTTGCCGATCATCTGGGCAGCTACACCGTGGAACCCCTGCGCAGCCGCGCGGCGGCGGTGATGGCGGATCGGCTGACACTTTCGGCATTGAATTCCATCTGCGCCCTGCTGGCCTTTGCCCTGCCCGAACGCGAGGCGCATGCAGCGCTATACCAGCGCTCCGTCACCCTGTTTGATCTTCTGGGCAATACCGAAGGTTGGCCGCTGGCGTACCTGCGCTGGGAACTGGCCCTGCTCGAGGATCTGGGCTTTGGCCTTGATCTGCGCCGTTGCGCGGTGAACGGCAGCCGCGATGATCTGGCCTATGTTTCCCCCAAATCCGGCCGCGCTGTCAGTGCCGAAGGGGCCGGTGAATGGGCCGACCGCCTGTTGCCTTTGCCGCTGTGCCTGCTGGGTCAGGGTCCGGCGCCCGATAGTGAAATCATCGACGGGCTGCGCCTGACAGGGCACTTCCTGACCCACTGGCTGGCCCATTCACTGGGCAACAAACCCCTGCCTGCCGCACGGCAACGGTTCGTCGATGCCTATGTGCGGCATGCCTAAAGCCCCTTGTTTCTTTTTCGCCCAAATATCCCCGCCGGAGGCACCCGAGCGCCCGCAGGGTGCGAGACATAAAGCGCCGCGCAAGCGGCTCCGCTACGGTGTCGCCTTGAACACCATCTCGCGGCCAGCCTCATTGGATAAAACCAACACGTTCCCCAACACATCCACCAGCGTCATTTCCCCCAGTACTTTGAAAAACCGCTGCTCTGCCGCCAAATCGGCGCAGGCCATTTTAGTGGAGATCACCGGGCCCGCCTCGAACCACGGGCGCGGGGCGGATTGGGTGGCGGAATAGCGGTTGCAGGGCGCTTGGCCCGCGATCCGGCCCTTGGAGGGGAAAGTGATGGTTGCGCGGGCCGGAAAGGGTTTGCCATCTAGTTCCACCAACACCCACTCGGCCCGCTGGTCCACATAACCCGATATGGTTTCATCGTATTTGCACCCCGTCAGGGTGAACATCAGCAGGGCAATCAGGATACGCATCACAAATCTTTCGGGGGTTACGGGTCTCTGGCGATGATATACACTGGGCAACAGATGTAAAATCACAAGAAAGCCAACGATATGCCCGCCACCCCTTTGCTGCTGATCCCCGGTCTGGCCTGCACGGACGCCCTGTTTGCCGCGCAAATCCCCGCTCTTTCGCAGGATCGCCAAGTGATCATTGGGGATCACATGCAGCACGACAGCATGGCCGATATCGCCGCGCATATTCTGGCAAACGCGCCCGAACGGTTTGCCCTCGCCGGTCTGTCGATGGGCGGTTACCTGTGTTTTGAAATCATGTGCCAAGCGCCCGAACGGGTGGAACGTCTGGCGCTGCTTGATACCTCGGCCCGCGCCGATACGCCCGAAAAAACAGCACTTCGGCACGAGGCGCTGGAACTGGCGGCGGCGGGGAAATTCATGGCTGTGTGCCATGCCACGCTGGATCTGAGCATCGCCAAATCCCGCCATAACGATACCGCGCTGAAACAGGCGATTATCGATATGGCCGTGGACACGGAGCCGGACGTCTGGGCGCAACAGATCCACGCCATCATTGGGCGCGCGGATTCGGTGCCGATGCTGGGGAATATCACCTGTCCGACGCTGGTTGTGGTCGGGGATGAAGACGAGCTGACCCCGCCTGAACTGGCCCGTGAAATGGCCGCCGGAATACCCGATGCGCAGCTAGAGGTGATCAAGGATTGCGGCCATATGTCGACCATGGAAAAGCCCGATCAACTGACCGGACTTTTGCAGGACTGGTTAACAGGCCCTAGTTAACCGGTGTTTCCGCAATGATTTTGTAACCGGCATGGCAGCTGGTGCAGTTTTGCAGCAGGGTGCCGACGCTGGTGATCATGATGTTTTCATCCCCCATGTCCATCGCATTCATCGCCAGTTCGTCAAACAGCGTATGGGTGGACAGGCCAAGGGTTTTGAATTCCAGCGGCAGTTTCCCCATCAACGCGACAGGCACCCCTTGTGCCGCAGCAGCGCCAACAGCTCGGGCGGAATTGGAAGCGGTTTCCATATCGCCATCGCCAATCGCTTCGGTGATTTCCTGAATTGCTTCCAAAAACCCACGCATTTCCGCAAGCAACAGATCGCGTTCATCGGCCGTTACAACAATCGCCGTGCGGCTGTCATTGCTGGCCACCACATTGCCGCGCAGCATGAACATATAGCCCATCGCCAGAACAGCTATCAGCAGCACAAGACTGACCAGCCACGGAAGTTTACAGGATTTCGTCATGGATCACCTCGTGTTGAAACGGATATTAGAACACCAAGGGCGGTTAGGCCCGGCCAATGCCAAACGCTATTGCGTTTTGGCTTCGGCCGTCCCTTCGATGACAAATTTATTGTCCGCATGACAGCTTGTGCAATTCAGCATCAAGTTGCCCATGTCACGCAGAACCGCATTTGCATCCCCGCCCTTGGCGGTCTCTCCCAGATCAGTGAATAGGCCGTGAGTGGCGGAACCAAGCGATTTGAACTCGATTGGCAGTTTACCCATCAATGAAGGAGAGACATTCGGACTTTCGTTGCCCATATCGGTGGCAAGTGTCGCAACTGTTTCCAGATCGCCTTTGGCTGTCGCCTCGGTGATCCCCTGAATGGTTTCCAGAAATTTGCGCATTTCCCCAAGGATCATGGTGCGTTCTTCGGCTGTTACCAGAATCGTGGTGCGATCGTCATTACTGGGAATGGTTTTGCCGGCAAAGATGAATTTGTTGGTCATAAAGCCAAGACCGGCCAGTAAAACAAGGATGATTAGCCATAGAAATTTTGGGGATTTGAGCATTGAAATACCATTTTTCTGTTACGCGTTTCTGAATTGGTATCGCCAAAAAATGGTTCGGTCAACAACTAGTTATATAGTGATAACAACTTTTGTGTCGTGCGGGGTTCCGGTTTAACGCCGTAGGTCTACGATATTTATATCGTTGGGTAGGGGGCCGCTCTGCAAGGGTTCGGCAACCACACCGCCAAAACGGGCCTCGTGAACGATCACGGGACGGGACATAATCTGACAGGCAACAGCCCTCGCATCGCGCCAGTCTTTCTCTCCTTGATAGCGCCAGACCAACCCACCACCGATACCCGCATTTGCAAATTCCACTATGGTTCCGGCCTTGTCACTGGCCAGCGATAGACAATCTTGGCAGAAATACCACGGGTAGCGCTCAAAGTTGCGCTGCGGGGTGCCACAGCCGGGGCAATGGTGATCTGGAGTATCTGAAGCCATGACCCAGTTTGGGTCTGTCGTGAATTGCCGTCAAGGGTGCCTGTTGTCAGCCCTTACCCCAGCAACCGCCGCGCAATCACCTGTGCCTGAATTTCCGCCGCCCCTTCAAAGATGTTCAGGATACGGGCATCGCACAGGATACGGCTGATCTGGTATTCCAGCGCAAACCCGTTGCCGCCGTGGATTTGCAGTGCGTTATCCGCCGCCGCCCAGGCCACCCGCGCGCCCAGCAGTTTGGCCATACCGGCCTCAAGGTCACAGCGCTGGTCGTGGTCCTTTTCCCATGCCGCGAAATAGGCCATCTGGCGGGCGATCATGATTTCCACCGCCATCATCGCCAGCTTGCCGGCAACGCGCGGGAAATGGATCAGGGATTTACCGAATTGCTTGCGGTCATTGGCGTATTGCATCCCGACTTCCAGCGCGTTTTGTGCCACGCCGATGGCGCGGGCGGCGGTCTGGATGCGGGCGGATTCAAAGGTCTGCATCAACTGCTTGAAGCCTTGCCCCTCGACCCCGCCCAACAGGTTTTCACCCTTCACCTTGAAACCGTCAAAACCCAGTTCGTATTCCTTCATGCCGCGATAGCCCAGAACCTCGATTTCACCACCACTCATGCCGGGGGTTGGGAAAGGGTTTTCGTCGGTGCCCGGTGTCTTTTCGGCCAGAAACATCGACAGGCCCTTATAATCGGTGGTGTCGGGATCGGTGCGGGCCAGCAATGTCATCACATGGGTGCGGGCGGCGTGGGTGATCCATGTCTTGTTGCCGGTGACGGTGTAATCATCGCCATCCTTGATGGCGCGGGTGCGCAGTGACCCCAGATCGGACCCTGTATTGGGTTCGGTAAACACGGCCGTTGGCAGGATTTCGGCACTGGCGATTTTCGGCAGCCAGTGCTGTTTCTGTTCCTCGGTCCCGCCGCAAATAATCAGCTCCGCCGCGATTTCCGAGCGGGTGCCAAGCGACCCCACCCCGATATAGCCGCGCGACAGTTCTTCGGACACCACACACATGGATGCCTTGGACAGGCCGAACCCGCCGTATTCCTCGGGGATGGTCAGGCCGAATACGCCCAGTTCGGCCATTTCGGTGATGATCTCCATCGGGATCAACTCATCCTTCAGGTGCCATTCATGGGCGTTGGGCACCACGCGGTCATCGGCAAAGCGGCGGAATTGCTCGCGGATCATTTCCAGCTCGTCATCCAGCCCCGTTGCGCCAAAGGTGGCATGGCCCGCGTTTTCCTGCATCAGGGCGATCAGAGCCATGCGGGCGTCGGATGTGTTCCCTTCGGCCATCAGGGCGGCAATCTCGGGCGTATCCGGCATGGTCAGGCCGAAATCCTGAAGGCGGGCAATTTCGCCCTGTGACATCGGGATGCCGCCAGCAATCTGCGACAGGTATTCGCCAAAGGCAATTTGCAGGATCAGTTGCTCCATCCCGCCCAGCTTGCCGTCGCTGTTCAGCCGGTCGGCCCATGCGGCCATCTGGTGCAGCGCCTGCGAATAGGTCGCCAGCCACGACAGCGCATGTGCGGCATCCTGATGCTGCTCCAGCAACGCGCCCGAAACCCGCCCGTCCGCAACCACCTTTTCCCGCAGGTTTGCGGTGGCATCATCCAGCAGGGTTTGCACGGCTGGCAGGGTGGATTTGGCAAGGGTCAGGATGTCGGAAATGGGCATGGCTTACGTCCTTTTGTCTGTCAGGATCGACATAGGCGCAAAGGCGCGGTTGCGCAACAAAAATACGTTATTGGGACAGGTTTTGAATAAATATGACGCAAAGAAAATGGTCTAACTGGTATAGGCCCCCAGATTGCACAGCTCTTTCAGATAGGTTGG
>WGBJ01000016.1 GCA_015494385.1 Marinosulfonomonas sp. | reverse complement strand
GTTCAACAGCCCGCTGATCACCTCTTTTCGCCAGCCCGAACGGGTGTCGATGCGGCAGAATTTCGAAGACGGGCTGACCCACAGCACGGGCAGCCATGTGATATTCATTGGCGATGATGACGGTATCCTGCCCAACGGTCTGCGCCTGTTGCGTGCCCTGATTGCGGCCCATGATCCCGATGTTGTCAAATGGCGCAAGCTGAACTTCAAATGGCCCAATGACGCCGAACAGATCCCCGGCCATCTGGTGATCCGCTATATGAAACTGTCGGGCATGGTTTCAAAGGTTGATCACAAGGCGCTGCTGGAAAAGTTTTTTCAGGCCACTTATCGCGACTATTCTGACGGGGCGGGCATATACCACGGCTGCATTTCCCGACGGCTGATCGACAAGGTGAAGGCGGCCAGTCAGGGCAGCTATTTCTGGTGCTCGATGCCCGATGTCTATACCTCGGTCGCCAATCTGCTGGTCACTGACCGCGAAATCCTGAAGATCGACAGGCCGATATCGCTTCCCGGTGCTTCCCCGCGTTCGACCGGCGACAGTGCGGTCCGGATGGCGAAAGAGGGGGATGCGGGCAAAGACAGCGACATGAACAAATACATCCGCGAGGCAAAAAACGACCCATACAGAAGCCATGTGCCCGATGAATGTATGAGCATCCATCTCCACCTGCTGGCTGCGCTGGAACTGGCCTGCAAAATGCAGAATGTGCCCTTTGCGATCAATCGTAAAAGCTGGGAAAAGGTCGTTACCAGCGAGTTGTCCGGTTTTGCTCCGGAAATGGTAACACCCTGTATGGAAGGGGCCAAAAGGCTTCTGGGTGATCTGGAATTGCCCACAGCGGTGCCTGAAAGCCAGCAAGCTACCCCTGACAGCCCTGCACCACAGGCACAGTCGGATATGGCCAAAGCGCCACAGACGCTAAATCACCGCATGTCGAAAACCACCATATCGGGGGGCGACCATATGGCCGATATTGTCAAAGCCGCACAGTTTGTTGATGATCTGGTCGGCAACGATGATCTGCAGAAGGCCTTGAAGCCTCCGGCTGCTATATTGGGTGTTCTGCGCATCCGCAAAAAGCTGCGGCAGCTTGGCTTTTCTCACCTTGAAAAAAGCTAAAGCACCGGCCCCATTGTCGCGACAACATTGTGCCATATCCGTTGGTGAACAGACCACCCTTCGACCTCTGCAAGCGTAACACTGTCCGAACAGGATATATATTCATTCTGGCGCTCGCAGACGGCTTGGGTGATTTTTTGATCCTGAACCAGAACATCGTTTTCATAGTTCAAATCAAAGCTGCGGATGTCCATGTTCGATGACCCCATGAAAACAACCTGCCTGTCAATGGTCAGGGTTTTGGCATGTAACAGTCCGTCGCGATATTCATAAATGCGGGCACCTGCCTCAAGCAGTTTGCGATAGAAACTGCGGCTGGCGGCGGCCACGATCCACGAGTCGTTGTTCTTTGGCACGATCAGCGTGACTTTGACTTCGCGATAGGCCGCCGCACACAGGGCTTCGATCACCGTCGGGTCGGGGACAAAATAAGGGGTGGTGATCACCAGTTCCGAGCGCGCCGTTTCAATCAGGGTCACGAACAACTGGGGCGAGGCCCGCAGGCGTTCGGTCGGGCCATCCCCCATTGCCTGCGCGACAAAGCCGTTTTTGACCGGCTGGGTTTCAATCTGGAAGGCCTCGATCGGGGTGTCCATTTCCTTTAACCAGTCGCTGGCAAACAGCATCTGGTTCTGGGCAACGATCGGCCCTTCCATGCGCAAAACAATATCGACCCAGGGCGCATATTTCGGTTTGACCCGGAATTCGGGATCGGCGCAATTCTGGCTGCCGCAATAGGTGATCCTGCCGTCGATCACGGTGATCTTGCGGTGGTTGCGCAGATCCAGACGGCTGGTCAGGATGGTGCGGATTGGCCGGTCGATCGGCAGGGCAATGGCCAGTTGCACACCGGCCTCGGCCATTTCCTTCCACAACGGGGATTTGACGAAGGCGCGCGATCCCAGACCGTCCACCATCGCGCGGCAGGTCACACCGCGTTTGGCAGCACGGATCAGGGCGCGGGCGGTGTTGGTGCCCGTGGTATCGTCCAGCCAGATGTAATAGAGGGTATGCACGGTGTCGGTGGCGGCATCGATGTCTTTGATCAGCCGTGTTCGGGCGGTTTGGGCATCGGCCATCAGTTCAGCGGTGTTGCCATCGCGCGGGGCAAATCCGTTGACAGAGCGGGTGTATTTGAAGGCAGGCTGGAATTGCAGATCGACCAGCGTGTCTATATCCTCGGGAGGGGCGATCACCTTGTGTGCATATTTGTGGATGATGGCAAAGATGCGCCGTTGTTGCTGGTTTGCCTTATGGCCCAGATCGACCTCGCCAAACAGGAAATAAAGCGCCGAGCCGACAAAGGGCAGGGTCAGGAT
>WGBJ01000015.1 GCA_015494385.1 Marinosulfonomonas sp. | reverse complement strand
GGTCACCGAGCGTATGGCGCTGGCCGAAGGCGAACACGAAACACTGGCCGAATGGCGCAAGGCCCGCGAAAAGCATTTCAAACGAAACGGCGGGTTCACCCCCGACATGCCGCTGGTGTTTGAATTTTTTGAAGTGGTCGAGAATTTGATCGGCAGTGAAATTGATCCGGACGAGGAAACAAAATGAAATTCACTCTCTCTTGGCTAAAAGACCATCTGGAAACATCGGCCAGCCTCGATGAAATTCTCTATGCCCTCACCGATCTGGGGCTTGAGGTGGAAGAGGTGATCAACCCCGCCGATGCTTTGTCCGATTTCACCCTTGGCTATGTGAAGAAGGCGGAAAAGCACCCCGACGCCGACCGTCTGCGCGTGTGCGAGGTGGAAACCGACGAGGGTATGAAACAGATCATCTGTGGTGCCCCGAATGCCCGCGAAGGCATCACCGTGGTGGTGTGCAAGCCGGGCATGTATATTCCGGGCCTTGATCTGACCATCAAGGTTGGCAAAATCCGCGGGGTCGAATCTCATGGGATGATGGCCTCGGAAAAGGAACTGGAACTGTCGGACGAACACGATGGCATTATCGAATTGCCGTCGGGCGAGGTGGGCCAGAAATTCGTCGAATGGCTGGCCGAAAACGACCCCGCCAAAGTGGACCCTGTGATCGACATCGCCATCACCCCGAACCGCCCCGATGCGCTGGGCGTGCGCGGCATTGCCCGCGATCTGGCGGCGCGTGGATTGGGCACTCTGAAACCGGCGAAAACGGCGCAGGTCAAAGGCACGTTTGAAAGCCCGATCAAGGTGACGATTAATGAGGATGCAAGCACCAACGGCTGCGAAGTGTTCATGGGGCGTCTGATCAAAGGCGTGAAAAACGGCCCCAGCCCCGAATGGCTGCAACAACGCCTGCGGGCGATCGGGTTGCGCCCCATTTCGGCGCTGGTGGACATCACCAATTTCTTTACCATCGACGCCAACCGCCCGCTGCATGTGTTCGATGCCGACAAGGTTTCGGGCGACCTGCGGGTACATCGCGCCAAGGGGGGCGAAACCCTGATCGGGCTGGATGAAAAGGAATACACATTTGCCGAAGGCATGGTGGTGATTTCCGATGACAACGGCATCGAGAGCATCGGCGGTATCATGGGCGGGCTGGAAACGGGCTGTACCAATGACACCGTGAATGTGTTTCTGGAGGCCGCCTTTTGGGACGCTATCGAGATTGCCAAGACCGGCCGTGCGCTGAAAATCAATTCGGACGCCCGTTATCGCAATGAACGCGGCATTGATCCGTTGTTCAACGCACCGGCGCTGGAGCTGGCCACGCAGATGATCCTTGATCTTTGCGGTGGCGAAGCATCCGAGGTGGTGCAGGCAGGCGAGGTGCCCGATGTATCGCGTGCCTATCAACTGGACACCGACCGCGTGCAATCGCTGGTGGGGATGGAGATCGCACCCGAGACACAGCGGCAAACCCTGACTGCGCTGGGCTTTGTGCTGGATGACAAGGACATGGCGCAGGTGCCAAGCTGGCGGCCTGATGTGCAAGGCTCTGCCGATCTGGTGGAAGAAGTGGCGCGGGTTGCGTCCCTGACGAAACTGCAAGGCAAACCGATGGCGCGGGACCACGAAGGCGTGGCGCGGCCCATTCTGACGCCGATGCAGGTGCGCGAAAGCATGGCGCGGCGCACGATCGCGGCGCTGGGCTATAATGAATGTGTGACCTATTCCTTTATTGATCAGGCCAGCGCGCAATTGTTCGGCGGCGGTGATGACGCCACCATGCTGGACAACCCGATTTCATCGGAAATGAGCCACATGCGCCCCGATCTGTTGCCCGGCCTGTTGCAGGCCGCTGCCCGCAATCAGGCGCGCGGCTTTGCCGATATGGCGCTGTTCGAAGTAGGCCCCGCCTTTAGCGGTGGCGAACCGGGCGAGCAGCATCTGCTGGCCACCGGTATCCTGATCGGCCACACCGGCCCCAAGGATGTGCATGGGGAACGGCGCGCGGTGGATGTCTATGACGCCAAGGCCGATGCCGAGGCGGTTTTGTCCGCGATCAAGGCGCCTGCCAAAGCGCAGATCCTGCGGGGATCACCGGATTGGTGGCACCCCGGGCGGTCGGGCAATATCTGTCTGGGGCCGAAAAAGGTGATGGCGACATTCGGCGAATTGCACCCCAAGGTGCTGGCGGCAATGGATGTGAAGGGGCCTGCAGTCGGCTTTACCGTGTTCCTTGAAGAACCACCCTTCCCGCGCAACAAATCCGCCACCCGTCCGGCACTTTCCTTGCGCGATTTGCAGGCCGTTGAACGGGATTTTGCCTTTGTGGTGGATGAAGGTGTCGAGGCGCTGAAGCTGGTGAATGCGGCGGCCAGTGCGGACGTGAAGCTGATTGAAACCGTGCGGGTGTTTGACGAATTCATCGGCGGATCACTGGGCGAGGGCAAGAAATCATTGGCGATTTCGGTGCGTTTGCAGCCGGTTGAAAAGACGCTGACGGACGAGGATATTGCAGCGGTTTCCGAAAAGGTGATTGCCAAGGTCGCCAAGGCAACCGGCGGCACCTTGCGCGGGTAGGTTAATTGTGGCCCCATGCGGGGCCGCTTTATATCTCGGCCCCGTAAAGGGGCCTCGGGTATTGCCTGCGGCGCGGATATTTCTGGAACAAAGATGGAGGCGGGGATGTTGAAAGTTTATCTATCGGGTGAAATTCACACGGACTGGCGTGAACAGATTATTGACGGGGCCAAGGGGCTGGATGTGGAATTTTCCGCACCGGTGACCGATCACGACGCTTCGGATGATTGCGGGGTGGCCATTCTGGGGGCCGAGCCTGACAAGTTCTGGCATGACCACAAAGGCGCCAAGCTGAACGCGATCCGCACCCGCAAGGGGATTGCGGATGCCGATGTGGTGGTGGTGCGCTTTGGTGATAAATACAAACAGTGGAACGCGGCCTTTGATGCGGGCTATGCGGCGGCGTTGGGCAAGTCCCTGATCGTGTTGCACGGGCCGGACCATCAGCACGCGTTGAAAGAGGTGGACGCGGCGGCTTTGGCTGTGGCCGAGGAGCCGGCGCAGGTGGTGCAGATTTTGCGCTATGTGTTGACGGGTGAATTGCCTCGGGGCATTTCACATTCCTAAACCAGAAGTATCAGATTTTCCATTGAGGCAGCGGGTGCGGGCACCTGCGTTCAATGGGAAATCTGATTCATTATTTATGTGAATTGCCCTAAGCTGGGTCTTATGACCTTTGACTATATCATTATCGGTGGTGGCTCGGCGGGCTGTGTTCTGGCGGCACGTCTAAGCGAGGATGCGGATGTTTCCGTTTGCCTGCTGGAATCCGGCGGGGCGGGCAAGGACATCTTTATCCGTGCGCCCGCGCTGGTGGCGGCGATGGTGTCGGGGCGGCCAAAGATCAACAACTGGGCGTTTCATACGGTGCCGCAGGCGGGGCTGAACGGGCGGCGCGGGTTTCAGCCGCGCGGACGCACGTTGGGCGGGTCCAGCGCGATCAACGCGATGTTGTATTTGCGCGGGCATCCCAAGGATTACGATGAATGGGCCGATTTGGGGTGCGATGGCTGGGGCTGGGATGATGTGCTGCCCTATTTCAAGCGGGCCGAGGGGAATGTGCGCACGGGTGCGTTGCATGGTGCTGACGGGCCGCTGAAAGTGGCGGACCAAAACGCACCGCTGGGCATCTCGCAAGCGTTTATCGAGGCGGCAGAGGCACAGCAAATCCGCCGAAATGACGATTTTAACGGCCCACGGCAAGAGGGCGTGGGCCTGTATCAGGTGACGCAGTTTTCTGAGGGGGTGCAGAAGGGCGAGCGTTGTTCAGCGGCGGCGGCCTATTTGCATCCGGTGCTGGGGCGCAAGAACCTGACGGTGATTACACGGGCCGAAGTAACGCGTATTTTGATCGAGGGTGGGCGTGCCGTCGGGGTGGCCTACAGGCGCAAGGGTGCTGGCCACGAAATAAAGGCGCGGCGCGAGGTGATCTTGTCGGCGGGGGCGTTTGGGTCGCCAAAGCTGCTGATGCTGTCGGGGATTGGGTCGGCAGAGGAATTGCAGGCGCACGGGATCAAGGTGGAACAGGAATTGCCCGGTGTGGGGCAGAACCTGCAGGACCATCTGGATTACATAATTTCCTATAAATCCAAGCGCCGCGATGTGATCGGGCTGAACCCGATTGGCCTGATGCAACTGGCCCGTGCGGGGTTGAAATGGCGCAAGTCGGGCGAGGGGATGTTCACCACGCCCTTTGCCGAGGGCGGTGCGTTTTTGCGGTCTGATCCAGCGCAGGAGCGGCCGGATTTGCAACTGCATTTCGTGATCGGGATTGTGGATCAGCACATGCGCAAAATTCATCTGGCGCACGGGTTCAGTTGTCATGTCTGCGTGTTGCGTCCGCAAAGCCGTGGCACTGTTGGGCTGATGGATGCCAACCCCGCCAGCCCTCCGCTGATTGATCCGGCGTTCCTGTCGGACCCTGCCGATTTGCAAACACTGGTGCGGGGGGCGCGGATTATGGATGATCTGCTGAAGGCCGAACCGCTGGCCCCCTGGCGGGGCAGGCGGCTGTATCCGGTGGACGGGACGGATGCGGGATACGAGGCCGACATCAGGGCGCGGGCGGATACGATTTACCACCCTGTCGGCACCTGCCGCATGGGGCGGGATGATATGGCGGTGGTTGATCCCGAACTGCGGGTGCGCGGGGTGGCCGGTTTGCGGGTGGTGGATGCCTCGGTGATGCCGCGTCTGGTAGGCGGCAATACCAATGCGCCCACCATCATGATTGCGGAAAAAGCGGCCGATATGATCCGGCGGGGCGGGTAGCGTGTTGTCCCGCATCTGATGCGGGACCTTCTGACAAACAGGGGTAGGCCCCGGATCAGGTCCGGGGCAGCTGTAAGATCAGTCGCGCGGCGGCTGGCGCAGACCCTTGTAGACTGCCGGACGTTCCAGAAACCGGTCCAGATAGGCCGGCACATTGTCCAGATCATCCCAATCCACCAGATCGCCCGCCTTGTAGTGGTCCCGCACAATCCGCAGCCACGGCGCGATCGCGATATCGGCGATGGAGTATTCCCCACACACCCAGTCGCGTCCCTCTAGCTGCCCGTCCAGCACCTCAAGCAAACGCGCGCTTTCCTCGATGTAGCGTTTGGCGGGGCGGGGGTCTTCGATCTCTTTTCCCGCGAAATGGGTGAAGTATCCCAACTGGCCGAACATCGGTCCGATGCCGCCCATCTGGAACATCAGCCATTGGATGACCTGATAGCGGCCCACTGGATCCTTGGGCATCAGTTTACCGGTCTTTTCCGCCAGATAGATCAGGATTGCACCGGATTCAAACAGCGGCATCGGTTTGCCGTCCGGTCCGTTTGGATCAATGATCGCCGGAATTTTGTTGTTCGGGTTCAGCGACAGGAATTCCGGTGTGAACTGATCGCCATCCGCAAAAGATACCTTATGCGCCTCATAGGGCAATTCCAGTTCCTCAAGCGCAATACTGACCTTCACCCCGTTCGGGGTCGGAAAGCCGTAATACTGAATGACATCGGGGTTTTTCGGGGGCCAGCGCTTGGCGATCATAAAATCAGACAGGTCGGTCATGGGATGCTCCGTTATGGTTCAGGGGAGACATAAGCCTTTTTTCCCCGATAAAAAGTTACCGAATGGTTGATTTCCATGCTATTGGCTGTGCGCGCACGCGCAATAGAAAAATGAAACGCGCATAAACGAACTGGGAAAATGGGACGTAATCATGCTTAAAGAGTTCAAAGATTTTATCGCCAAGGGCAATGTCATGGACATGGCCGTTGGTATCATCATCGGTGCTGCATTCACCGCAATCGTCGGATCACTGGTATCGGACCTGATCAATCCAATCATCAGCCTGTTCATGGGCGGGGTTGATTTCTCGGGCTTGTATATTCTGTTGGGTGACGGCGAATATAATTCAATCAAGGAAGCCGAAGAGGCCGGTGCCGCTGTGTTTGCCTATGGCCGTTTCATTATGGCAATTATCAACTTCCTGATCGTCGCCTTTGTGGTGTTTATGTTGGTCAAGGCTATGAACAAAACCAAGAAAAAAGAAGAAGAGGCACCCGCAGCCGATCCGGGGCCAAGCGAGATTGATCTGTTGAAAGAGATCGCTGCTTCGCTGAAGAAGTAAGTCTGTAAAATTCCTGAAAAGGCCCGCCGAATATTCCGGCGGGCCTTTTTTGTTACTTGATCACCAGTGAAGGCGAGATCACGTCGATCCCCAAGGCTTCGCCGACCGCGTAATAGGTCAGCTGCCCTGCATGGACATTCAGCCCGTTCAGCAGATGCGGATCATCACTGCAGGCCTGTTTCCAACCCTTGTCGGCCAGCGCCAGCATGAAAGGCATCGTCGCATTGCCAAGGGCGATGGTCGAGGTGCGGGCAACCGCGCCGGGCATGTTGGCCACGCAGTAGTGCATGATGCCGTCCACCTCGTAAATCGGGTCCTGATGGGTGGTGGCATGCGAGGTTTCAAAACATCCGCCCTGATCAATCGCCACATCCACCAGCACCGCACCCGGTTTCATTTCCGACAGTTGTGCGCGTGAAACCAGTTTGGGCGCGGCTGCCCCCGGAACCAGAACCGCGCCGACAACCATATCGGCCTGTCGCACCAGTTCGATGGTGTTGCCGGCACTGGCATAGCTGGTCTTGAAATCACGCCCGAACACATCGTCCAGATAACGCAGCCGCGCCAGTGAGCGGTCCAGAACCGTTACATCCGCTCCCATGCCTGCGGCAACCCGCGCCGCATGGGTGCCGACCACCCCGCCGCCGATCACGACAACGCGGGCAGGGGCCACACCGGGCACGCCACCCATCAGAACGCCACGTCCGCCGTTGGCCTTTTGCAGGGTCCACGCGCCCACTTGCGGCGCCAGTTTGCCCGCCACCTCGGACATCGGTGCCAGCAGGGGCAGGCCGCCGTTGTCGTCGGTCACGGTTTCATAAGCAATCGCGGTGCAACCGCTGGCCAGCAGGTCTTTGGTCTGCTCGGGGTCTGGCGCAAGGTGCAGATAGGTGAACAGCACCTGACCCTCGCGCAGCATCTTGCGCTCGATCGCTTGCGGTTCCTTCACCTTGACGATCATATCGGCGGTTTTGAACACCTCGGCGGCTGTGCCAAGGATCTCGGCCCCTGCCGCGATATAATCCTCGTCGGGGAAACCGGCACCAATTCCGGCCTGCGTTTCAATCACAACCTTATGGCCGTGCGCCACCGCTTCACCGGCAGCAATCGGCGTCATCCCGACGCGGAATTCCTGTGGTTTGATCTCTTTCGGACATCCGATAATCATGGCATTTCCTCCTTGCCTATATGCGCAAGCTATTGACCTTTCCACGCAATTGCTTTGAAAAGAACGGGTGGGAATAGCGCTAACTGCGCAAGGTTATCCTGCCATTAGTTAAATAGGTGAAAGAAATGAGCGCAATATCGGAACTGGACAGTATAGACCGCCGTATCCTTGTCGCCCTGCAAAAGCGCGGACGGATGTCGAATGCGGATCTGTCCGAAAAGGTGAACCTGTCGCCCTCGGCCTGTCACCGTCGGGTGCAGCGGCTGGAAACGGACGGCTTTATCAAAGACTATGTTGCGCTGCTGGATCCGCGCAAACTGGGCCGCCCTTCGACCGTGTTTGTGGAAATTACTTTGTCCGGTCAAGCCGATGAAGTGCTGGAGGCGTTCGAGCGCGAAGTTGCCAAAATCCCCGATGTGCTGGAATGTCACCTGATGGCGGGCACCGCCG
>WGBJ01000014.1 GCA_015494385.1 Marinosulfonomonas sp. | reverse complement strand
GGGTCAGAATGGACGACGTGGGTTTCACCGCAAAGCGCACCACCACGTCCTGTCCGGTGGAAATACCGCCCAGAATACCGCCTGCGTGGTTGCTGCTGTAAACCGGCCCGTCCGGCCCCATGGTGATCTCGTCTGCGTTTTCCTCGCCGGTCAGAACAGCGGCCCCCATGCCTTCGCCGATCTCGACGCCTTTAACGGCATTGATCGACATCATCGCGGCGGCCAGATCTGTGTCCAGCTTGCCGTAAACCGGCGCGCCCAGACCGGCGGGCAGGCCGCGGGCGACCACCTCGACCACCGCGCCAACAGAACTGCCGGATTTGCGCAGACCATCCAGATAGGTGGCCCATTCCTCGGCGGCCACAGCATCGGGCACCCAGAACGGGTTGCGCGATATTTCGTCCAGATCGAGCCGCGTCCGGTCAATTCCGTGTGGCCCCATTTGTACCATATAACCGGTGATTTGTACGTTTGGTGCCAAAACCGCCAGCGCCGCACGGGCCAATCCACCCGCTGCCACCCGCGCCGCTGTTTCCCGTGCCGAGGACCGTCCGCCGCCGCGATAATCGCGAATGCCGTATTTCTGCCAATAGGTAATATCGGCATGGCCGGGGCGGAATTTTTCGGCAATGTCGCCGTAATCCTTGGAGCGCTGATCGGTGTTTTCGATCATCAACTGCACCGGCGTTCCGGTGGTCTTGCCCTCGAACACACCGGACAGTATCCGCACCATGTCAGGCTCGCGCCGCTGGGTGGTGTATTTGTTCTGCCCCGGTTTGCGCATGTCCATCCAGTGCTGCAACATTGCCTCGTCCACCGGCACATTCGGCGGGCAGCCGTCAACCGTTGCCCCCAGCGCGGGACCGTGGCTTTCGCCCCATGTGGTGACGCGAAACAGATGGCCGAAAGTGTTGATGCTCATCAATGATGCTCCTTTTGTTCTTATGCGTGTAACGCCCGTATGCCGCTGCCTCAAGGGATTTTGGCTTGTCACAGGGGAAAACGGGGCATAGATGTGGGATTACCTCGGGGAGCCTTCGTTGGCTGAGACGCGAATTTGCGGACCCGTTGAACCTGAACCGGTTAGGACCGGCGGAGGGAAGGTTTTGGAATTCTCCACCTTTGCCCCGCCCGCCTGCATAGATGGAGAATGAAAGATGAAGACATCCATATTTGCTGCGGGATTTTGCGTAATGGCCAGCGTGGCCGCCGCAGAGATCCCCGTTTTGACAGTATACACCTACGACAGTTTCGTATCCGACTGGGGCCCCGGCCCGGCGGTGGAAAAGGCGTTTGAAGAGGTTTGCGGCTGTGATCTGCAATTCGTCGGCACAGGCGATGGGGCCGCGTTGCTGGCTCGCATCCGTCTGGAAGGTGCGCGCACCAAGGCCGATGTGGTGTTGGGGCTGGACACCAACCTGACGGCAACAGCCACCAAAACCGGCCTGTTTGCGCCATCCGGCATCAGCGCGAAATACGATCTGCCCGTGGCATGGGACGACGCGACATTCGTGCCTTACGACTGGGGCTATTTTGCCTTTGTCTATGACAAAACCAAACTGGTCATCCCGCCCGCCGATTTCAAAGCACTGGCCGTATCTGATCTGAAGATCGTCATTCAGGACCCGCGGTCCTCGACCCCCGGTCTGGGGCTGTTGCTGTGGGTGAAAGACGCCTACGGGGACGAGGCGCCAATGATCTGGGAAGGGCTGTCGGACAACATCGTCACCGTCACCAAGGGCTGGTCCGAAGCCTATGGCATGTTCCTTGAGGGCGAGGCCGATATGGTGCTGTCCTACACCACATCGCCCGCCTATCACCTGATCGCGGAACAGGACGACACCAAGGCGGCGGCACCCTTTGCCGAGGGCCATTACATGCAGATCGAGGTTGCCGCCAAACTGGCCGGAACCGATCAGCCGGAACTGGCAGATGCGTTCCTACAATTCATGGTGTCGGACGCGTTCCAGTCGATCATCCCGACGACCAACTGGATGTATCCGGCCATCACGCCGGCAGACGGTTTGCCGGATGGTTTTGAAACCCTGATCACACCGGAAAAATCGCTGTTGGTTCCGGCCGATCAGGCGGATGCGTTGCGGGATGTGGCGCTGGCTGAATGGCTGACCGCGCTTTCAAAATAACCCCTTTGATCTGGGCCGGTTTCGGGGCAGTACTGCTCTTGCTGGCCCTGATCATCGCGCCGCTTGCGGCCCTGTTGTGGCGGGCAGAAACGCCTGCCGCACTGGGGGCTGCGGATTGGGCGGCGGTGCGATTTACCTTACTGCAAGCTACGCTTTCGGCAGGCATCAGCGTGGGGTTGGCGGTGCCGGTGGCACGGGCCTTGGCGCGGCGGCGGTTTGTCGGGCGAGGCTTGCTGATCACCCTGCTGGGCGCGCCGTTCATCCTGCCGGTGATCGTGGCCGTTCTGGGTCTGCTGGCGGTGTTCGGGCGCAGCGGAATACTCAGCACCCTGTTGGGCTGGGTCGGCTTGCCGCCAGTGCATATCTATGGGCTGCACGGGGTCGTGCTGGCGCATGTGTTTTTCAACCTGCCGCTGGCGACACGCCTTATTCTACAAGGCTGGCTGGCGATACCGGCTGAACGGTTCCGGCTGGCGGCATCACTTGGATTTGGCCCGCGTGATGTGGCGCGGGTGCTGGAATACCCGATGCTGCGCAGCACCCTGCCGGGCGCGTTCATGGTGATCTTCCTGATCTGCATGACCAGCTTTGCGGTGGCCTTGGCGCTGGGCGGGGGGCCGAAATCCACCACGGTGGAACTGGCGATCTATCAGGCCTTCCGGTTCGATTTCGACCTTGGCCGCGCGGCGTTGCTGGCGGGGTTGCAATTCACCCTCGGGGCCATTGCCGCAGGGGTGATGTTGCGGGTCTCGGTGCCCTCTATGATGGGCGGGGGGCTGGACCGGACGGTTGAACGTTGGGACGCAACGGCAGGCTGGCGGGATGCGCTGTTGCTGACGGCGGTGGCGCTGTTTTTGATTGTGCCGCTGGGGATGATCCTGATCGACGGGCTGCCCTATGTGTTTTCCCTGCCCGCAAGCGTTTATGCGGCGGCTGGGCGCTCATTGGGGGTGGCGCTGGTGTCAATGCTTATCAGCACCGGATTGGCGCTGTTGCTGGCGCTGCTGGTGGTGCGGTTGCACCGTGGCGCGGTGCTGGTGGAAAGCATCGGATACATCACACTGGCCGCATCGCCCTTGGTGATCGGCGCGGGGCTGTTCATCGTGCTGTTTCCGCTGACCGATCCGGTGGCACTGGCCCTGCCGGTCACGGCCTTTGTCAACGCGGTGATGAGCCTGCCCTTTGCCCTGCGCACCCTTGTGCCAGCGGTGCGCGAGGTCGAGGGCAGTTACGGGCGGTTGGCCGACAGTCTGGCGATGAGCGGCTGGGTGCGGATGCGTCTGGTGATGTGGCCCCGCCTGCGCCGCCCGTTGGGGTTTTCGGCGGGGCTGGCGGCGGCACTGTCGATGGGGGATCTGGGGGTGATCGCCTTGTTTTCCGATCCGAACGGCGCGACATTGCCGTTGCAGATGTATCGCCTGATGGCCGCTTACCGGATGGATCAGGCGGCGGGGGCGGCGGTTTTGTTGCTGGGCTTGTCGCTGCTGTTGTTCTGGATTTTTGATCGCGGAGGACGCGCGGATGCTGACGTTTGAGGATATGCGCTATACGCAGGACGGGTTCAGCCTGCACGCGGATTTTGCGGTGCGGGATGGCGAGATGCTGGCGGTGATCGGCCCCTCGGGCGGAGGGAAATCAACGCTGCTGAATGTGGTTGCGGGTTTTTTGGAGCCGACCTCGGGGCGGGTGTTGTGGGATGGTCGGGATATGGCCGGAACAGCACCCGGCAAGCGGCCTGTCAGTATTCTGTTTCAGGATAACAACCTGTTCCCGCATATGACTGTGGCGCAGAATGTGGGGCTGGGGTTGCGGCCGGATTTGCGTCTGTCGGCCGATCAGAAGGCGCAGGTTGAAGCTGCACTGGAGCGCGTCGGGCTGGCCGGATACGGCGCGCGCAAACCGGCGGCGCTGTCGGGCGGGCAGGCAAGCCGTGTGGCGCTGGCGCGGATGTTGTTGCGGGGCAACCCGCTGGTGTTGCTGGACGAGCCATTTGCGGCGCTGGGTCCGGCGCTGAAGGTGGAAATGCTGGAATTGGTGCGCGACCTGATGGGCGAAACGGGGGCCACATTGATGATGGTCAGCCATGATCCCGAGGATGCGAAACGGATTGCGCAGCGGACGGTTCTGGTGGCAGAGGGCGAGGCACAGGCGCCTGTTGAAACAGGCCTGTTGTTTGCCGATCCGCCAAAGGCATTGCAGCACTATCTGGGATAAGGGGCCCAATAAAAAACCCCGCCGGATCAGGGCGGGGTTTCTTTATCTTATTGTCTGGTCCGAAGATCAGCTTTCGCCGGATGTTTCTTCCTTGGCGCGCTTTTTAACCGGTGCCCAGAGGCGTTTGTTGGTTGCATAAAGCAGAACCGACAGCATGGTCAGCAGAATAACCGCGATGAAGCCGGACTTTTTGCGGTCCATCATCTTGGGTTCGGCTGTCCACATCAGGAAAGCAGCAACGTCGATGGCTTCTTTTTCCAGCTCGTTGCTGGAACCGTCGGCAAATTCGACATCCTCGCCATACAGGGGCGGAGGCATGGAAATCCAGCCGCCAGGAAAGGCGTGGTTTTCGTAGTAGGTCGTGCCTGCCTCTTCCTTTTCTTCACCGGTGTAGCCGTTCAGGATGGACACGATATGCTCGGGTCCGCCGATGCCGCGGAACAGCTGGTTCATGCCGGTGCCGTAAGGGCCTTCATAGCCTTTGCGGGCCTTGGCCATCAGCGACAGGTCAGGGGCGTTCGGATCAGCCGAAGTCGGGAAGTGGTCGGTCGGCTTGCGCGGAACGTCCTCGTCCTTTTCGGGGTCATAGATGTCGAACTGTTTGGCATAGGCGCGGACCTGGTCATCGGGCAGGTTCGGGCCACCTTCGTCACCAAGGGTGCGAATGGGCACGAATTTCAAACCGTGACAGGCCGAGCATACCTCGGTGTAGACCTGAAGGCCGCGTTGCAGCTGGTTCTGGTCATATGTGCCGAATGGTCCTTCGAAGGAAAAGTCCACGCTTTCGGTGTGGATCTTTTCACTGGCCGCAACACCCCCAACCGAAAGGGTCAGGGCGGTGACTGCGGTGATCGCAAGTTTCTTAAACATTGTCCCGTTTCCTTTCTTAATGGTTGCCGTAGTGGGCATTGAAATCGTCTTCGATCGTGGCCGGTGGTGTCGTCGGTTTCTCGATCACGCCAAGCAATGGCAGGATGACGAGGAAATAGGCGAACCAATAGGCCGATGCGATCAACGAGATGATCGGGTAGATGCCCGTTGTCGGACGCGAACCGCCCCACATCAGCACGAGGAAGTCGATGACCAGCAGCATATACCACCACTTGAACATCGGGCGGAACCGGCCCGAGCGAGTGGAGGATGTATCCAGCCAAGGCACCAGGAACATAACCGCAATCGCCCCGAACATCGCAATCACGCCAAAGAATTTGGCGTCGATGATGCCGAAGGATACCCAGTTGGCCAGTTGCACGACCCAGACGTCAGCCGTAAAGGCGCGCAGGATGGCGTAGAAGGGCAGGAAGTACCATTCGGGCACAATGTGCGCCGGTGTCGCCAGCGGGTTGGCCTCGATGTAGTTGTCAGGCTCGCCCAGGTAGTTGGGCATGAAACCGACCACTGCAAAGAAGATCAGCAGCACGATGGCCAGCGCGAACAAATCCTTGATCACGAAGTAGGGCCAGAAGGGCAGCGTGTCTTTTTCGGCTTCTTCTTTTGATCCGCGACGCACTTCGACGCCGGCCGGGTTGCTGTTCCCTGTGGTGTGGAATGCCCAGATGTGAATGGCGACAAGTGCAGCCAGCACGAAAGGCAGCAGGTAATGCAGCGAGAAGAAGCGGTTCAGCGTGGCGTTGTCCACGGCAGGTCCGCCCAGCAGCCAGGCCTGGATGCTTTCGCCGATGAACGGAATTGCACCGAACAGGCCGGTGATCACGGTCGCACCCCAGAAGGACATTTGCCCCCAAGGCAGAACGTAGCCCATGAACGCGGTTGCCATCATGGCCAGATAGATCAGCATACCGATGATCCATGTCACTTCGCGCGGGGCCTTGTATGAGCCGTAGTAAAGACCGCGGAAGATGTGGATATAAACGGCGATAAAGAACAGGGATGCGCCATTTGCGTGCAGATACCGCAGCATATAGCCGCCGTTCACATCGCGCATGATATGTTCAACCGAGGCAAAGGCCAGATCGACATGCGGTGTATAGTGCATGGCCAGCACGATGCCGGTGATGATTTGCAGCACCAGACAGAACGCCAGCACGATGCCCCAGATCCACATCCAGTTCAGGTTTTTGGGTGTGGGGATCATGATTGTATCGTAAACCAGCCCGACAATGGGCAGGCGGCTGTGCAGCCATTTTTCAAAGCCCGTCTTGGGCTCGTAATGATCGTGAGGAATACCAGACATTACTAACTCCCTTTATCCGAGCTTGATTGTTGTGTCGTCGAACCATGCGCAAACAGGAACATCCAGGTTCCGTGGCGCAGGGCCTTTGCGGATACGGCCGGCGCTGTCGTAGTGCGAACCGTGACAGGGGCAGAACCAGCCGCCGAAATCACCCGAGGCACCACCCAGAGGCACACAGCCAAGGTGGGTACAAACACCCATCATCACCAGCCATTCGCCGTCTTCGTCCAGCGTGCGGTTTTGGTCGGATGCGTCTGTGCCGGGTTTGTTGGCATTGCGGCTTTCGGTATCAACCAGATCTTCCAGCGGGGTTTCGCGGGCCAGTTTGATATCTGTTTCGTCACGGCGACGGATGAACACGGGCTTGCCGCGCCATTTCACTGTGATTTGCGTGCCGGTTTCGACATCGGCAACATCGACAAGGATAGATGAAAGGGCACGGACATCCGCACTGGCGTTCATCTGGTTCACAAGCGGCCATACGGCTGCGCCGACGGCGACTGCGCCAGTTCCGGCGGTAGCGTAATACAGGAAATCCCTGCGGCTGCCTGGGTTATCTTCTGTCTGGGACACTGGAATCCCTCCTCTCTCTGCATATTTATCTGCAATGTAGCCACGCCCACAGGTTTGGCCGCGGCTGTTAACAGCGCTCCTTGGCGCGGTGTTTAGCTCTGGAATCGGGGCGCGTCCAGCATTACAATGCGATGAGGACATTTAAACGCAGTTAATCAGGCAGTTTTTCCTGTGAAATTGCGCGGGTGCAACAATCAGGCCGCCACGGGGCGGGTGGCCTTCATTGCGGGGCGTTCGGCAAAGGCGGCGAACCAGTCGTCCAGTGTATCGCGTCCTTTGCGCCAGTTGCGATCATCGTGGCGAAAATCCAGATAACCCAGCGCACAGCCAATCGCGATGTGGCTCATGTCCAGCGGGCCGGCAAGGTGGCTCATCCAGCGGGTGGTCAGCGCGTCCAGTGCGCGGCTGATTTTATTCCATTGCCCGTTCACCCAGTCCGCGGATTGCAGGTTTTCGGGACGGCAACGCCCCTCGTAAACCATCAGCACAGCGGCATCCATGATCCCGTCCGCCGTGGCCTCCAGCGTCAGGGTTTCCCAAAGGGTGCGGTCCGGATACAGCCCCGCATCCGCACGGGCATCCAGATAGCGGCAGATCACGCGGCTGTCGTAAATCGCGGGG
Organism: Marinosulfonomonas sp.; assembly: GCA_015494385.1. Classification (GTDB taxonomy): domain Bacteria; phylum Pseudomonadota; class Alphaproteobacteria; order Rhodobacterales; family Rhodobacteraceae; genus Profundibacter. The sequence goes on along the minus strand of WGBJ01000014.1, from coordinate 8,222 downwards.
CCATCGGGGCGGGTAAGGGCTGGCAGTTTGCCCAGCGGGTTATGGGCCGTGGGCATGTCGGTTGCATCCAGCGGGGTGCCGGTGGCCGGTAGCAGCTCTACCTCGTCCAGTTGGCCGGTTTCATGCAGGGTGACCATAACCTTGCGGGCAAAGGGCGAGGCGGAGGCGTAATATAGTTGCATGATTTCAGAGTTTCCTGATTGAAAAGCGCCCAAGCGCCGAGATGTCGATTTCCACACCGGGGCCGTTTTCGCCCAGCCGGATCGTGCGGTGGAATTTGGCGGCGGTGTTGGTCTGACCGGGTTCACGGCGCACAGACAGGCCTTCGTCCAGATCATCCAGCGCGTCCTCGGCCCGCTGGTCGCGGCGGCCGATGGCAACCTTGCGGGTCATGGCGTAAGTGGCCAGTGCCACGGTGCCATAGCGCAGTGCAAAACCGGCGATAGGGGCAAGCGGTAGGGGCATTTCATGTCCTCCCTGACAGTGCATCTGCCTTATATGTAGGTATTTGCGGGGATTTTGTCCAATTTTGCAATGTCCCCGCCAAAAGATTCTATGCCTGCGGCGCGGATATTTGGGGAACAAAGATGGGCTATTCGGTATCGGGGGCCATCATCAGGGCGGCCAGCAGGGCGGTTTCGGAGCCGATGCCGTAGGCCTGAACGTTTTTTGCGGCAGACAGGCGGGCGGATTCCGGTTTGTTCTGGCCCAGCTTCCATGTGCCATCCACGGTTTCAACATCAAACCGGAACGGAGTGATCATGCGCATCATTTTGGCCAGCGCTTCGGGTGGCATTTTGGCGTTGCTCCAAGGGGGCTTTGGCAACAGGCGGTTTTCGAACCGGGCGGCAAGGGTATCGATGCTGGCGCGCAAGTCTTCTGGCGGCAGTCGGGTCAGTGTGCCGCGCAGGTGGATGGCGGTATAGTTCCATGTGGGGACCTGATCATCCACTCCGTACCAGTCGGGCGAAATATAGCTGTCGGGGCCGGAAACGGCGATCACGGCGGGCATCGTGCCGGTGCAGGCGCGTGTGATCGGGTTGGAGCGCACAAGGTGCAGGTCGGCAGTTTTGCCATCATCAGACAGGGCAAAAGGGATATGGGCGATCAGCGGGGCGGGGTCGCCGTTGATCGACAGGATGCCAAAGCCGCGTTCACGGGCAAAATCGAGGTTGGTTTGCGCGGGAGTTTTGCGAAAGGCGGGGTTGGGGTGCATTATTGGTGTCCTGACCCTAGACGAGGCTATACAGTTCCGCCGGCATCAGGATCAGGCCCAGCGCGATTTTGATGCAGATCGCCAGCACCATCAGCGCCAGCAGGATGCGCAATTGTTCGGCCTTCATTTTCAGCCCCAGTTTGGTGCCGATCTGCGCGCCGATCACGCCGCTGACCAGCAGGCAAACCGCCAGCACCACGTCAACCGTCTGGCTTTCGATCGCGTGCATCATGGTGGCGAATGCGGCGACAAAGATGATCTGGAACAGCGATGTGCCGACCACCACCTTGGTCGGCATCCCCAGAATATAGATCATCGCAGGCACCATGATGAAGCCGCCGCCAACGCCCATGATCGCCGACAGAACCCCGACGATCAGGCCGGTGGCGATAGGGGGGATGACGCTGATATACAGGCGCGAGGTGCGGAAACGGGTTTTGAAGGGCAGTTCCTGCAGGCGCGAATGGCGGCGCTTTAATTTGCGGGGTTTGTCGCTTTTGGCGCGGCGCATGGCGTTCAGGCTTTCGACCAGCATCAAACCGCCAATCAGCCCCAGAAACAGCACGTAGCAAAGGTTCACCATCAGTTCGACCTGACCCAGCTGTTTCAGCCATGTGAACACCTGCACCCCCAGCGTGGCCCCGACAAGGCCGCCGGCCAGCAGGATCAGACCCATTTTCAGATCAACCGTTTTACGTTTGAAATGCGCCAGAACGCCGGACAGCGACGAGGCAACGATCTGGTTTGCACCGGTGGCCACGGCCACAGCGGGCGGGATACCGATGAAGAACAGGAAAGGTGTGAGGATAAACCCGCCGCCCACGCCGAACATGCCCGACAGGATGCCGACCATGCCGCCAAGGCCCAGCAACAGGTAAAGGCTCACCGAAACTTCGGCTATGGGAAGGTAGATTTGCATTTTGATCGTCCAAGGGGGATTAGAATCGCGCTTTACGCCCGTTTGACGGGAAAGGCCAGAGAAAATACATTCATTTTAGTGAATGTTACTGTCCGGAAACAGGGTAGGGGCATCGCCAGCCTGCCATTTCGGGTGTTTCTGCATGATGGCGGCAAAGCGGGGCGAAGTGATGAAATCCTGCAACCAGTTTGACAGGTTGGGCCAGTCCTGCGCATCGAACCAAGGTTTGTCGACAAAGGCGAATTGGCGCACGAAGGTGACTATGGCCATATCCGCCAGCTTGGGTTTCGTGCCGAACAGGTTGGGGGATAGTCGGGCGTCCAACTCCTGCAAAAAGGCAGTGGCGCGGGTGCGGGCGGAAATGTCGTCTTTGTATTTATAGGCGTCAAGGTTCGGTTTGAATTCAGTGTCCGAGCGGGTGATCAGGCTGTGGCCGCTTTCGGGCATGTCCAGCCAGCCCTCGGGATCATTGCGATTGAGCGCCCACAGCATGATGTCGAGGCTTTCGTCGATCACCGCTGTTTTGGTGACAAGCACAGGAACGGTGCCTTTGGGCGAGGTTTGCAGCAGTTCCGGTGCCTTGTCGCGCAGCAGGATTTCACGCAATTCGCACGGGATGCCCGCGCTGGCCAGCGCAAGGCGGGCACGCATGGCGTAGGGGCAGCGGCGAAAGGAATAGAGGATGGGATAGGTCAAAGAGATTCTATGCCTCCGGCGGGGATATTTGGGCCATTTGGAAGGTCAGGCGATAAGTTGTTTGCCGTTGTGGTCAGTGATGCGGGTAGTGATGATCTGGCCTTCCGGCCGATCGCGGTCAAAAACCACCTCGGCGAATTGTTCGGTGCGGCCCATGCGGGGATTTTCCATCAGCACGTTGTGGGTCTGGCCGATCTGCGCCGCAAGGTGTTTGGCGACCTGCGCTTGGCCTGCTTTGCGCAGGGCGGCGGCGCGGGCTTTGATGATGTTGCCGTTGACCGGCGGGATGCGGGCGGCAGGGGTGCCGGCGCGGGGGGAATAGGGGAAAACGTGCAGCCAGGTCAGTTGGCAATCCTCGACCAGTTTCAGCGAGTTTTCAAACATCGCGTCCGTTTCGGTGGGAAAGCCCGCGATGATGTCGGCGCCGAAAGTCATGTCGGGGCGCAAGCGCAGTGCCTGCTGGGTAAAGGCGATTGCATCGTCGCGGTTATGGCGGCGTTTCATGCGCTTCAGGATCATGTTGTCGCCCGCCTGTAGCGACAGATGCAGGTGCGGCATCAGGCGGGGCTGGGTGGCGATGGCTTCCATCAAGGCCTCGTCCACCTCGATGCTGTCGATCGAGGAAATCCGCAGGCGGGGCAGATCCGGCACCAGTTTCAGGATGCGCATCACCAGATCGCCAAGGCGGGGTTCGGCGGGCAGATCGGCGCCCCAACTGGTCAGGTCAACGCCGGTCAGGACCACTTCGTTATAACCCGTATCAACCAGCCGTTTGATCTGTTCCACCACCACACCGGCAGGCACGGAACGGGAATTGCCGCGGCCATAGGGGATGATGCAAAAGGTGCAGCGGTGATCGCAGCCGTTTTGCACCTGCACATAGGCGCGGCTACGGGTGCCGAAACCGTCGATCAGATGGCCGGCGGTCTGGGTGACCGACATGATGTCATCCACCTGTACACGTTCGGTTTCACCGATGAAATTCGGCGACAGGCCCGCCCATGTGTCGGGTTGCATTTTCTCGGTGTTGCCGACGACCAGATCGACCTCGGCCATATTGGCAAAGGTATCCGGCTCGGTCTGTGCCGCGCAGCCGGTGACGATCAGCTTGGCATCAGGATGGGTGCGGCGCAGGCGGCGGATTTCCTGACGGGCCTTGCGCACGGCCTCGCCTGTCACGGCGCAGGTGTTGACCACTACAGCGTTTTCCACCCCAGCCTGCGCGGCCAGATCCTTCATCGCTTCGGTTTCATAGGAATTCAGGCGACAGCCAAGGGTCGCGAATACGGGCGGTTTGGCGGACATGTCAAAGCCCCTTCAGGAAGTCGGCAGTAAGCACGCCGTCAAACACATGCATGGTTGCGCCGGTCATCCAGACACCATCGTCGCGCCAGTCGATCCACAGGGTGCCGCCATCCAGATCAACCTGCACCTTGCGCCCGGTCAGACCCCGCCGCGCTGCTGCCACGGCAGTAGCACAAGAGGACGAGCCGGAGGCCAGCGTGATCCCCACGCCGCGCTCCCACACCCGCATGCGGATGTGATCGGGGCCGATGATACTGGCCACCTGCACATTGGTGCGTTCTGGGTAAAGCGGGTGGTGTTCATGGGCAGCGCCGAATGCGGGCAGGTCCACCGCTTCGGCATCGTCCACGAAAAAGGTGCAATGCGGATTGCCCATGCCGGTGGCCGTGGGCGTACCGTCAATCGGCAGTTCCAGCGTGTCCATTTCGCGGGCCAGCGGGATGTCCTGCCAGTCCAGTTGCGGCGGACCCATGTTGACCGAGGTCAGACCATCACCCGCATCCACTGCAAACAGATCGCCCCGCGCGGTGGTCAGATGCAGTTCGGTCTTGCCGGTTTCATTCATCAGATAACGGGCCACACAGCGGGTTGCGTTGCCACAGGCACCGGCGGTCGAGCCATCGGAATTGTAAAACACCAGATGCGCATCCCCGGGGCCATCCAGAATAACCGCCAACTGATCAAATCCGACGCCGGTATGCCGATCCCCCACAGCCCGCGCCAGTTCCTGCGTGACGCAATCCTTCTGCCCTCGTGAATCAATGACCACAAAGTCGTTGCCCAGCCCGTGCATCTTCATGAACGGCAGGGGGGGATGGGGGTTTTCCGTTTGCATAAGCGCCGTATAACGGGGCTGTGCGATGAATTCCAGTTAGAGATTGGGCAATGCCCCCCGAAAACCGGCTGCATTGATCCAGCGCGTCTTGAACTTCTTGCACAGATAGGGAATTAGGGCGACAGTGCAGATGCGACAGAGTATACCATTGCAGCACGGTCCGGTCGCCAATAGTAATAACTTTATAACTAATTTTCGAGGCCCTCATGCGCATCCGTAAATCTGCCGAAGATCGCAAAAGCGAGATCGAACAAACCGCTTTGGATCTGGCTTTCAAAATCGGTCCGACACAGGTGACCACCGGTATGATTGCCAAAAAACTGGGCCTGACCCAGCCGGCGATCTATCGGCATTATCCAAAGAAAGACGATATCTGGGCTGCAATTGCAGCGCATCTGGGAGAGCAGATCGACCAGAACATTGCCGCCTCGCAAAACGGCAACCCTGCGCCGGCCGAGCGATTGAAAAAGCTGGTTATGGGGCATTTGCAGCTGGTCAAGGAAAACCCGGCCCTGCCCGAATTCATGGTGATTCGTGATAAGACGGACGGGCATATTGTGGTGCAGGACAGTATTCAGGATGCCATGACCGCCTTTCGCGTGGCGTTGGTTACAAACATAAGGGCGGCCATCAACGCGGGGGATTTCCGTGCGGGTCTGGATGCAAACGATGCAGCGACCCTGATTTTCGGTGTTGTTCAAAGCCTGGTTTTGCGCATGATGGTCACACGCAACCCCGCTATTCTGATGAAAGACGGGCAACGTCTATTGGACCTGCAACTTGCAGGCTTTACCCCGACAGGAGAAAATCCATGAAAAGCGGTTTCAAACTGATCCTGATGACACTGCCATTGATGGCAGTTGGCGTCGGCTTTGTGGCCTTTACCATTGCCACCAAACCCGCCCCCGCGCAGGAAGAAATCGCCGAGCGCGCAACCGCGGTTCGAGTGATCACGGCCACCACCACCGCAGTTTCCCCCATGGTTTCCGGTTTCGGGCTGGTCGCACCCGCCCGCACCTTCGAGGCCATACCGCAGGTGACGGGCACCGCCGAATACGTCAACCCGATGCTGAAAAAGGGTGACATCCTGCCCGAAGGCGCATTGCTGGTGCGGCTTTCGGACAGCGATTACAAACTTGCCATCGCCCAGGCCAAAGCCAACATTCGTGCCGCCGAAGCCAAACTGGCCGAAATCGCCGTGTCCGAGGCCAATTTGAAAGCCGCGCTGGCCATCGAGGAAGAAACCCTGAGCCTGAAGGCCAGTGATCTGGAGCGGGTCGAGAAACTGTTTGCAGCCGGAACCGCATCCCAATCCGCCCGCGATGCGGCCCGCGCCGCCTATCTGGCGCAGCAGCAAAAGGTGCAGAACCTGAAGAACTCGATCGCCTTGCTGCCCACCCAACGGCAGGTGCAAACCGAACAGATCGCCGTTTACAACGCGACCCTTGCCACCGCCGAACTGAATTTGGCCCGCACCGAATTGCGCCTGCCCTTTGCGGCGCGTGTTTCCAAGGTCAGTGTCGAGGTGGGCCAGTTGGTGCGGACCGGTGTTTCTGTCGCCAGTTTAGACGGCATTGCCGCCGCCGAGATCGAGGCACAGGTGCCCGCCGCCGATCTGTTGCGGCTGTTTCGGCCAAAATCCCCGGATGAGCCGGCGATCGCGCTTAACCCTTCTGCCGTTTCCAAAGTTATGTCCGGTCTGGAGTTGAAGGCCAGGGTCCAGTTGAAACTGGGCGATACCCTTGTTGAATGGCCTGCCACGCTGGACCGGATCAGTAATACGATTGATCCGAAAACGGGCACCGTCGGGATGATTGTGCGCGTTGACAACGCCTATACCACTGCGGAACTGGGGCGCCGCCCACCGCTGACCAAAGGCATGTTCGTCAAGGCCACGCTGAATGCCCGCCCGATTGACGGCATCGTCATACCGCGCAGCGCCTTGCGTAACGGGCAGTTGATGATTGCAAACGCGGACAGCCGGCTGGAGCTGCGCCCGATCAGTCCCTATCTGGTGCAGGACGGTATCGCCCTGATCACGGACGGGGTGGAAGATGGTGAAAAGATTGTGGTCAGCACGCCGGTTCCTCTGGTCGAGGGCATGTTGCTGTCGCTGCATCCCGATACCGCGCTGATGGAGAAACTGGCCAAGGCAGGTTCGTCAAAATGATCCGGTTTTTCGCCGCCCACCCGACAATATCGAACCTGTTGATGATCCTGCTGTTGCTGTCCGGTCTGGCCGTCGGCCCGCAGTTGCTGCGCGAGACCTTTCCGCGCAAGGATCCCAGCCGTGTCGAAGTCACCGTGCCCTATCCCGGCGCGCGCCCCGAAGACGTGGAAACCGCGATTTGCGAGCGGATCGAAAACGCGCTGGACGCTGTAACCGGCATTGATCGCCATTCCTGCGAGGCCCGCGAAGGGCTGGCCCGCGCCGAAGTGCAGATGCTGGAAGGGGGCGATTTCCAGACCTTTGTGGCCGATGTGAAATCCGAAGTCGAAGCCATTTCCGATTTTCCCGACCGCGCCGAAGATGTGCGCGTGCGCGCCCTTGGCCTGACCGATTTTGTCGCTTCGGTTTCGATCACCGGACCAAAATCCCGTGTGGACCTGAAGGATTACGCCGAAGATGTGCGCACCCGTATGCTGCGCTGGGGCGGCATCCCGATTGTCACCGTCAAAGGGTTTTCCACCCGCGAACTGCGGGTCGGGCTGGATACGGTGGCCTTGCAGAAATACGGGTTTTCCGTTGCCGATGTGGCCCGCACCATCCAGTCGGGCTCGCTTGACCTGCCCTCGGGCACGCTGGAAGCCGATGATGAATCCCTGCTGGTGCGCGTCACCGAAGAGCGCCGCGATGTCGAAAGCCTGTCCAATCTGATCATCCGTTCCGCCGCCAATGGCGGGCAGGTGCGTCTGGGAGAAGTGGCAGAAATCACCGAACGCTTTGCGCTGGATGACGACCGGATCACCTTTGACGGCGAACTGGCCGCGGTGCTGGACATCAACAAAACCCGCGCCGAAGACACCCTTGAGGTGATCGACGAGGTGGCCAAATTCCTTGAGGCCGAACGTCAGGCCGCGCCCCCGGGCGTGGTGCTGGAAATCACCGCCGATGCGGCCTCGGTTGTGCGGGACCGGCTGATGCTGGTGATCGTCAACGGGTTGCAGGGGCTGGGGCTGGTGTTTCTGGTACTATGGCTGTTCTTTGGTTTCCGCTTTTCCTTCTGGGTGGCGATGGGGCTGCCGGTATC
>WGBJ01000013.1 GCA_015494385.1 Marinosulfonomonas sp. | reverse complement strand
GGCCGCGACAGCGACGGCGTGGCAGGCGCTGGCAAGTTCCAGCCCGTTTGCATAGATCACATGCGGCGTGTCGAACTCCAGCTCGTAAACACGCAGGGTCTGTTCTTCGCATTTGGCGATGTAATCGCCATCGGCCAGACGCGACACCGGCACCATGGCGTTATCTGTGGCAAACAGGGCCTTGGCCAGCAGGCCACGCACCAGAATGGGCTGGTCTGCGGTGACAAGCGTATCGACATCCGGGCGGCCCGGCCCCAGACGGTCCGCGGAAATGCGATAGGGGCGGGTGGTGATTTCCTGCGAGTGAATGGCTTTCAGAACGGCCATGCCGCTGTCGCGGGTGATGATGCGATCGCCGGCACTCAGATGCTCGACCGGAATTTCGCCATCAAGGGTCAGGACAATGGTTCCCAAGGCAATACCGGCCGTTTGGGCGGTGGTGCCTGTCTGCAATTGTGAGTCCGAATTGGCGGTCATGATTACATTGTCCCCGTGGTGGTCTGCCTGAAGTTGTCGATTCCGATTGGGGCAAAAATGTGTTCGTCTCTTGGTTGTTTTATGAATAATTTTCTGCTGGCCACGGCGCGAATGCTTTGCTAGAAGGCGCGGACTTTGGGCCGCTGGCCGAAAGAAAAGTGCGGGTGTGGCGGAATTGGTAGACGCACCAGATTTAGGTTCTGGCGCCGCGAGGCGTGGGGGTTCAAGTCCCTTCACCCGCACCACAGGCATTTCGCCCGAAAGGCCGATCTCACTTGAATTAAAATGCCGGATGGCGCGGTAAAACCGTATATTTCAGGCATTTTCCCTTGCACAGCCCCGAACCCGCCACTAGAAGAACCCTGATCATCCCGCCGCGCAATTCGCGCGGCCCATTTAGTTATGAAGGACCACTGCCATGCAGGTCAAAGAGACCCTGAACGAAGGCCTGAAGCGCGCCTATTCCATCACCATCCCCGCCGCCGAGCTGGAAGCCAAAGTTGACGAAAAGCTGAAAGAAGCCCAGCCCGAAGTCGAAATGAAGGGATTCCGCAAGGGCAAGGTGCCGATGGCGCTGATGAAAAAGCAGTTTGGCCCCAAGGTTATGGGCGAAGCCATGCAGGAAGCCGTTGACGGCGCCATGGCCAAGCATTTCGAGGAAAGTGGCGATCGCCCCTCGATGCAGCCCGAAGTAAAAATGGTCAATGACGAGTGGAAAGAGGGCGACGACATCGAAGTCGAAATGTCCTATGAGGCCCTGCCGGAAATCACACAGCCCGATCTGAAGAAGATCAAGCTGGAGAAACTGGTGGTCAAGCCTGCCGAGGAAGAAGTCGAAGAAGCGCTGAAAAGCCTTGCGGAAACCGCGCAGAACTTCAAGGACCGCAAGAAAGGCTCCAAGGCCAAAGAAGGCGACCAGATTGTATTTGATTTTGCCGGGTCTGTTGATGGCGAATTGTTTGAAGGCGGCACTGCCGAGGATTACCCGCTGGTTCTGGGATCGGGTTCTTTCATCCCCGGTTTCGAAGAGCAGCTGATCGGCGCCAAAGCCGGTGACGAGCTGGACGTGAAAGTGACCTTCCCCAAGGAATACGGCGCTGAAAATCTGGCCGGCAAGGACGCGGTTTTTGCCTGTAAGGTGAAAGCGGTGAAAGAACCGGCTGCGGCTGAAATCAACGACGATCTGGCCAAACAGTATGGTGCCGAGGATCTGGCTGATCTGAAGAAACAGATTGGCGAGCGTCTGGAAGCCGAATACGCCGGTGCCTCGCGCGCGGTGATGAAGCGGGCGCTGCTGGATGCGCTGGACAAAGAGGCCGATTTCGAACTGCCCCCGTCGCTGGTCGAAGCCGAAGCCGCACAGATCGCGCATCAGCTGTGGCACGAGGATAACCCCGATGTTCAGGGCCACGATCACCCCGAAATCGAAACTACGGACGAGCACCGCAAGCTGGCCGAACGCCGCGTGAAGCTGGGTCTGTTGCTGGCCGAGATGGGGCAGAAAGCCGAAGTCGAAGTGACCGACGCCGAGATGTCGCAAGCGATCATGAACCAGGCGCGTCAGTACCCCGGTCAGGAACGTGAATTCTTTGAATTCGTTCAGCAAAACCCGCAGATGCAGCAACAGCTGCGCGCGCCTTTGTTTGAAGACAAGGTTGTGGATTACGCGTTCGAGCTGGCTGATGTTTCTGAAAAAGAAGTCAGCAAGGAAGAGCTTGAAAAGGCACTCGAGTCGCTCGACAAAGAATAAGAGGTCCCTATAAGGACGACATTGAAGGCCGCTCCGTTTTTTCGGGGTGGCCTTTTTTGTATCTATTTTGCAAGATCAATTTGCAGCCCGATGCGCAGGGTTATGCCCGCGGAATTATGTTCCAGCGGCCCCTGCATCGGTCCACCGGCAGAATGGATCGGCGGGCGGGTGTGGGCGCGGATTTCGGTAAAAATACGGCTGCGCACACCGGCCTGTTTGGCAAGCCGCAAGCCGACCATCGCATAAGGCGCGCGATCGGTGGTGGTGAAGGATATGCCCGGGCCACTCATCCGATAGGCAGAGTGGCGGGCGCCAACACCCGCACCGGCTTTCAGGGTCCATTTTTCCCCCTGCGCAACGGGTGTCCAGGCGGACAACAGGATGCTGGTGGTGCGAATGGCGGTCGGATGGTCTCCGGCGGCACCGGTGGCGGTGAAATCACTGTTCTGGCGCTCGAACACCTCGAATTCCAGATCATAGGGGCGTTTGCCGATGTGAAAAGCGTCGCGCACCCCGAAGGCAACCGCGTAATCGCTGGATCGGGCCGAAGCGGTCAGCGCGCGGCGCCCGGGGGTTGCGGGGCCATTCCAGACGTCAAAGTCGTGGTCCTCGAAACTGGTACCCAAGGAGAGCGCCAGATAACTGGAACCGGCTGTGGCAGATACGACGGACAGCAGCAGTGCCGCAAATACTGAATAAATTAAGCGCATGTTTACACCTGTTTCGATTATGGCCCCCACGAATGGCCTAACCGGTGCCGGCGTTTACTTCTATTTAACAATGAATAAATGGTTAAGAACGGTTTTGCGGCAAGTTTTCGCGTAATTGCATATAAATAAACGACTATTTAGACTGATGATTAGGGGCGGGAGTGTAGCGCCGGTCCGGAAAACTGAATCTATGGTTAACAAAAAGCCGCACCAGACAAGGTCTGATGCGGCTTTTCGTAATTGGTCTTGAAAAAGAAACTTAGGCCTTCTCGGCGTTTTCTTCTTCCTCGGCAGGTGCTTCTTCGTCGGAAGCAGGGGCCAGATCGTCGTCTTCATCGGCGGCAGCGCCGATATCGTCGAACAGTTCCGCGATCTCGAATTCGGCTTCGGCTTCGGCTTCGGCTGCCAGTTCGGCAATCGATTTACCAGCGGCTTGCAGCTCGGCTTCTTCCAGCGAACGGGCCACGTTCAGTTCGATTGTGACATCGACTTCGGGGTGCAGAACGACGTGAACCGTGTGCAGACCCAGTTCCTTGATCGGTGCAGCCAGGGAAACCTGTTTGCGGTCGATCGAGAAACCTTCGGCTGTTGCGGCTTCGGCAGCGTCACGCACGGTAACCGAGCCATACAGTGAACCGGCGTCGGAGGCTGTCCGAATCACGGTGAACTGTTGACCGTTCAGCTTTTCGGCCATTTTTTCGGCTTCGGCTTTGGTTTCCAGATTGCGCGCTTCCAGCTGTGCTTTTTGTGCTTCAAAATGCTTGATGTTGGCTTCTGATGCACGCAGGGCTTTGCCTTGGGGCAGCAGGAAGTTGCGGGCGTAACCGTCTTTGACGGACACTACTTCGCCCATCTGACCCAGTTTGGCCACGCGTTCCATGAGGATAACTTGCATTTGCTTTGCTCCTTATTTCACGGCGTAGGGAAGCAGGGCGAGAAAGCGGGCGCGTTTGATTGCGCGGGCCAGTTCCCGTTGCTTCTTGGCCGAAACGGCGGTGATGCGGGACGGCACGATCTTGCCGCGCTCGGAGATATAGCGCTGCAGCAGACGAACGTCTTTGTAGTCAATCGCAGGAGCATTATCGCCCGAGAAGGGGCAGACTTTGCGGCGGCGGAAAAATGGTTTAGATGCCATGGGTTAGATCCTTTCCTAGGCTAAAATCAACGACGCGGGCGACGGTCGCCGCGCTCTTCGCGTTTTTGCATTTGCACGCTGGGCAGTTCTTTGTGCTCATCAACCTTGATGGTCAGAACACGCATAACATCGTCGTGCAGACGCATCAGGCGTTCCATTTCCTGAACGGCCGGTGCCGGGGCATCCGAGCGCAGAAAAGCATAATGCCCTTTGCGGTTTTTGTTGATCTTGTAGGCCATAGTCTTGATGCCCCAATACTCGCTATCAACGAGTTTGCCGCCGTTATCGGCCAGCACGGCACCAAAATGTTCGATCAGACCTTCGGCTTGCGTGTTGGACAGGTCCTGACGCGCAATCATCACATGCTCGTATAGTGGCATGTTCGCTCCTATTCATTTCTAAAGCGCATTTCAAAGGGCGGGGGTCAACCTTTCCACGACCCACCCACGAGAGGCTACGCTGGTTCATCAATTACAGCGGAAAGGAAGTGGCCTTATACAACGCTGGGCTTGTGATGCAAGTGCTATTGGACAGGGGGCTGTGCCGTTGTTCGAGCTGACGCAAAGACAACCTGCGGCGACAACAAAATGAACGGGAGCTGCCGCATTTCGGTCATGATCCTTTGTCAGAAACAACCCAAGGAAGACGAAGAATATAATATCGGGGAAAATCCATGAATGCCACTGCATCTGTTTCCAGAAAGGAAACCCGCAAGAAAAACAAACCTGCCACACAGGTGAGCGAAACCTTTTGGGGGTATATTGTGCGTTCCAGCAGCTGTGACCGGCCCATGGCTGTGTTCTTTCAGTGGGTGGCTGCAATATCCGGCGGGCTGCTGGTTGTGGCGTCTTTGGGGTTCTGGGCGATACCGGGATCTATGTTTGCCCCCGAGCTGATCAGTTTCAAAATGGCACTGGTTTCCCTGTTCGGTGTGTTTGGTGTGACATTGATCTGGTATGCCTCGCACGGGACGAAATACGAAATTCAGGTTGATCTGGCAAAACTGGAAATCCGGGAAGTGCTGCGCAACAACAAAGGGGTTGCCCGTATCCAGAACCGCATTCCATTCGAGAAGATCGGCTCGGTGTTTATCGACCGGACCCAAAAGGAAAAAGGCATGGTTCGTTTGGTGATGCGTCTGGGTAATTCTGCGCAAGTGATCGAAGTGGCGCGGGATCAGGAAGAAAACCTGACAGGTTTGCGTGATAAGATGGGCCGTGATTTGTTGGGCCGCAACGCGCCAATGCGCACCAAGGCCAACCGGGGATATATCCTGGAAGGGGCTGAAGGTGTGATCAAGCCAAAGGCGATGGCATAACACAAAACGGCTGTTCATCCATGAACACAAACTGTTGAAGCATGGCGTATTGCCCTGAACAGGGGCAGCGCCGACACTGGTTTCTATCTTAACAAATGATAGGAACGCGAAATGAAACTTCCCATATTTGCTGCTGCGCTGGCGTCACTAGTGGCTACATCGGCCGCTGCCGCGCCGGAAAAATACGTTCTGGACAACAGCCACAGCCAGGTACTTTTCTCTTACAACCATCTTGGGTTTTCGACGACTTGGTCCATGTTTGCGGGCTTTGGTGGTGAAATCATGTTTGACGCCGATGCGCCTGCGTCTTCCTCGGTTTCTGTCTCGATGCCTCTGAAGTCCATGTATACGGGCTGGGAAAAGCGGTTCGAGCATTTCATGTCACCGGATTTCTTTGATGCGACCGATGACAGCATGATCAGCTTCACCTCGACGGGGATTGAGGTGACCGGCGAAAATACAGCCCTGATCACTGGCGATCTGGTGATCAACGGGGTTAGCAAGCCGGTGGTGCTGGATGCGATGCTGAATCAGGCAGGCGAGCATCCGATGGCAGGCAAGCCGTGGTTGGGCTTTAGCGCCAGTACAAAGATTTTGCGCAGTGATTTCGGGGTTGGCAAATTTGCGCCCTATGTTGGGGACGAGTTGAATGTGATGATCTCGATCGAGGCGATGAAGGCTGAATAGGACCTGCAAATAGCAAAGTAAGGGCCGGCCCTGAAAAGGGGCGGTCTTTTTGCTCTTGCAGGGTATTTTTCTGGCTGGAAAACAGAACCACTAAACCGGTTTAGTGGTTCTGTTAAAGTGCAGATTATAGTATGAAAAACAATATGTTGGACGGAAATCGATGATAGAAAACCGTGCATTTTTTAGACTATAAATCGCCGCTCTCAATGCCGGAAAAGTGGTCCGCATCGGAATCCATCTCTCTGTACTCTAGGTCACATACTCATAAAGAGGATTCCCATAGCGGACGAGTTGTGATTCACTTTCTGCACAGAGCAGGAGGTGAACATGGCACGTTTCGATCTGACGGATTTCG
>WGBJ01000012.1 GCA_015494385.1 Marinosulfonomonas sp. | reverse complement strand
GGGTTTCAGGCGGACAACAGGGATGGGGGCGGGGGTGGGGGCTGTTTGTGTCATGGCCCCCTGTTATAAAACATTTCAACGCGGCGATAGGGCTATTTTAATGCTCCAGCCGCGCCTTGCGCCCGCCGCGTCGTTTGACGGGGGCGGCCTCGGCCAGACCTTCGCGCAAGACCTGCGTCATCGGGTGGTCGGGGAATTCACCGCCGTAATGCGTCAGCAGTGCGGTTATCGCCGCTTTTATATCGGCCCCCGCCATAGCCCCCAGCGCCCAATCCAGAAAGATCGAGCGACATTCGGGGCCGCTTATCCCCTCGATCCGGTAGCTGTCGCGGATCAATCCGCGCGGGTCCAGTTCAGTCATAGCCATTCGCGTTTCCCATCGCGCCCTGATTAATCCTGCGCATCCACAGGCAACAATCCATCCACGACCATATGGGACGCCGCAACGACAGTATCAAGCGCTTTGGCCGCCGCCTGCACGCTGTCCGCCCCCAGTTCGCGCAAAACAAAGGCGCGCGCGCCATCCCCTAGGGCTTCCATATCCAGCGCCTGTTCGCTGAGCAATTTGGACGTTCCGCGCAGGCGCCACAGCATATCATAGGCCTGCTGCAAGGCCTGCCGCTGCGCGCTGGTCAGCCAGCCGATACGTTCCCCTGCCGCCAGTTGTCCGGCAATATCGCGGGCGGTATCCCCTGCCAACAGGGCCGCCGTTTCCGCCACCAACTCGATATCCTGCATCCGGCCCGGCCCCAGCTTGGCCTCCCATTCATCACGGGCGGGTTTTGCCTCGGCCAGACGGGCGCGCATGTCGGCCACATCGGGCAACACGCGGGGCAGTTTGCCTTTGTCGGCCAGAAGGGTCGCACGAAACGCCTCGATCTCGTCCCCCAGCGCCGCATTCCCCGCCACAGATCGGGCGCGGGTCAGGGCCAGATGTTCCCATGTCCAGGCCTCGTCCTGCTGATAGGCCATGAAGGATTGCAGCGATGTCGCCACCGGACCCTGTCGCCCTGACGGGCGCAGACGCATGTCGACCTCGTACAGCCGCCCCTCGGCCATCGGCGCGGACAAGGCCGTGACCAACGCCTGCGTCAGTCGCGCATAATAGGGCCGCGCTTGCAGCGGGCGGCGTCCGTCCGAGGCCTCGACCCCGTCCGCATCATAGATCACGATCAAGTCAAGGTCGGATGTTGCGTTCAACCGCCCCGCCCCCAGCGACCCCATGCCCAGCACCATCGCCCCCCTGCCCGGCGGCGCGCCGTGCTTTTGGGTGAAATGGTCCACCACCGGCTGCCACAGTGCCGCCACGCTGGCCTGCGCCAGATCAGCATATTGCTGCCCTGCCTCCTGCGCATCTATCAGCCCGCGCAGGTGATGCACGCCGATGCGAAAATGCCATTCCTTCTTCCAGCGGCGTGCCGTGTCCAGTTTACGCTCGTAATCCTCTACCGCGGCCAGTTTCGCCGCCAGTTCCTGTTCCAGCACTGCAGCGTCAGGCCAAGGTTCAAAGAACGACCCGCCCAACACCGCATCCAGCACCTGCGAATTGCGCGACAGGTGGCGGGCCAGCGCGGGCGTGGTGGTGCAAATGTCGATGATCAGATCGATCAGTTGCGGGTTGGCCTCGAACAGGGAAAACAGTTGCACACCGGCGGGCAGACCGGACAGGAAGCCGTCAAATTGCGCCAAGGCCTCGGCCGGATTGGCGGCCTTTTGCAACCGCGCCAGCAGATCGGGGCGCAGGCGCTCGAATATTTCCACCGCGCGGGCGGACCGTAAGGCCGGATAACTGGACCAGCGGGCCATGATTTCCTCGGCCCCGTCCGGCAGATCGGGCGCGGGTTCAGGGCGCATGACGGTGGGGGCAAAGAAGCCTTCGGTCAGTTCATGCACTTCGGTCAGCTCCGACATCAGGCGGGCGCGCAGTTTTTCGGTGTCGCTGATGCCCATGAATTGCGCCAGCCGGTCGAATTCCTCGGCCGCCTTGGGCAGATCATGGGTTTGCGCGTCATTCACCATTTGCAGGCGGTGTTCCACCTCGCGGTGGCTGCGGTAGCGTTTGATCAGCAATTCGGCCACATCCCCGGGCACCCAGCCCTTGGCCGCCAGCGCCCGCAAGGCCGGTACGGTTTCACGGCTGCGCAGATCAGGATCGCGCCCGCCGGCGATGATCTGGCGGGTCTGGGTGAAGAATTCGATCTCGCGGATGCCGCCGCGCCCCAGCTTCATGTTGTGGCCTTCCAGCGTGATCGGCCCGCCCAGACCTTTATGCTCGCGGATACGCAGGCGCATGTCGTGGGCGTCCTGAATGGCGGCAAAATCCAGATGTTTGCGCCAGATAAACGGCGACAGGTTTTTCAGATACGCCTGTCCCGCCTTCAGATCACCGGCACAGGGGCGCGCCTTGATGTGGGCGGCGCGCTCCCACGTTCGGCCAAGGCTTTCGTAATAGCGCATCGCGGCGTCCATCGACAGGCAAACGGGGGTGACAGACGGATCGGGGCGCAGGCGCAGATCGGTGCGGAAAACATAGCCTTCGCCGGTGATATCGGACAAAAGCGCACTCATCTTGCGGGTCACGCGGATGAAGGCGGCGCGGGCATCGTGATAGTCGTCATCCGAGTAGCGGGTTTCGTCAAACAGGCAGATCAGGTCGATGTCCGAAGAATAGTTCAACTCGCCGGCCCCCATCTTGCCCATCGCCAGCACCACCATGCCGCCCGCCGTGGCCACGTCATCCGGCCCCATGCCGGGCAGTTTGCCGCGCCTGATTTCCGCCGCCACCAGCGCCTTTAGCGACACATCCACCGCCAGATCGGCAAATTCCGTCAAGGTGCCGGTGACCTGTTCCAACGGCCACACGCCGCCCAGATCGGCCAAGGCCGTCAGGGCCGCAATACGGGACTTGGACTGGCGCAACAGGGATTTCAACTGGTCAAGCGGGGCATCCTTGCAAGCCTGATACAGCGTGGATAGTGCCGCTTGGGGATCGTCAAAGGCCCCGGTCAGCCAGTCCGCTTGTTTCATTATGATTGCGGACAGATACGGGCTGCACCCTGCCGCCCCTTTAATCAGGTTTTGTATCGGTTCTGGCGCATCGGCAAACCGCGCCGCCACCTCGGCACCACGTTCGGGATTATGGGGAATCGGGGTGCGGGTTATCTGGGATGCGAAATTCATGCGGCAAGGATGGGGTGCGCGGCAGATAGGGTCAACAGGGGTTGCGGGATTTGTTCGCACAGGGAATAGTTGCACAGCAATAAGGGAAGCCCGTATGAGCAAAAGCCTGAAACGTGTGATCCGCGCGCTGGACGTGGCGGGGATAGATACAACGCCTGTCGAAATGACCGAAGGCGCCCGTACCGCACAAGCTGCGGCGGATGCGGTGGGCTGTGCACTGGACCAGATCGCCAAATCCATCATCTTTCGCGGCGAAACCACAGATGAAGCGGTGTTGTTCATCACCGCTGGCGGCAATCAGGTCTGTGCCGATGCCGCCAGCAAGGTCGCAGGCGAACCT
>WGBJ01000011.1 GCA_015494385.1 Marinosulfonomonas sp. | reverse complement strand
GTCCATCATAACGGGCAAAACACCCCTTGACCAAAGGGCTGCACACAAATACCCATGCGCCCATGACTACAGTGGGCCTGTAGCTCAGTTGGTTAGAGCAGAGCGCTCATAACGCTTTGGTCGCAGGTTCGAGTCCTGCCGGGCCTACCATCAATTCCCTGCAAAATCCGTCTGGGACACCGCCTGCAGACAGGCATGGGTTGGCGCCTGATACGGTTGCAAATCCACCAATCACGGAACCGCCAGACCGCATGAAAGATGCAATTTTCCGGATCAGGACCCTTTCAAGGTTTTCAGCCGACGTTACACACCTTCGACAAAGGTATATTCCCGATCCGCCGCGGGCAGACCATAGGAAAGCGCCTCTTGATATTCCGGCGAATGGTAGAACGACTTTGCCGTTTCCATATCCTTGAAGCGGATAATCACATTGCGCGACCGTCCTTTGCCTTCCATGTGAAAACACTCGCCACCACGGGCCAGAAACTCGCCGCCGTATTTCGCCACGGCCGGCCCCGCCAGTTCCGCATATTTCGCATATTGTTCGGCGTCGTTCACATCAATGTGCACCATCGCATAAGCAACCATTCTCTATCCCTCCAAAATTTCTTCTGCCGCTTTGATCGCGGCCCCGGCATTCTCGACATCCTTGCCGCCACCCTGCGCCATATCGGGGCGGCCACCGCCACCGATGCCACCCAAAGCCGCAACAGCCGCCTTGACGATATCCACAGCCGAAATGCGGTCGGTCAGATCATCACTGACCCCCGCCGCAACAGCCGCCTTGCCGCCGGTATCGGCGATCAACAGAACCGCACCCGATCGAATCCTGGCCTTGTGCTCGTCAATCAGGGCGCGCAAATCCTTGCCGCTGACGCCGCTCAGCACCTGCGCCACAAATTTGATACCGTTAATTTCCTTAACGTCCTGCGCGCCACCCTGCCCGGCACCACCGGCCATCGCCAACTCGCGCCGCAACTGCGCCACTTCGTTTTGCAACGCCTTGCGCTCGTCCAGCAACGCCCTGACCCGCGCGCCAACTTCGGACGCCTGCGCCTTGAGCAAACCGGCAACCTCGGCCAGGGCCCGCTCTTTGCCCGCCAGATAGTCCAGCGCCGCAGCCCCGGTCAGCGCCTCGATCCGGCGCACACCGGCCGAGGATGCGCTATCGCCCAACAGCGCGAACAGCCCGATATCGCCGGTCTGTTTCACATGGGTGCCGCCGCACAGTTCCAGCGAATAGGTATCGCCATCGGCACCCTTGCCGCTGCCCGTTTGCCGGCCCATCGACACCACGCGCACTTCGTCACCGTATTTTTCACCAAACAGTGCCTGCGCACCCAATCCGCGCGCATCATCGGGCGTCATGATCCGGGTTTCGACCGCTGTGTTCTGACGGATATAACCGTTTACCTCAGCCTCGACCGATTGCAACTGTTCATCCGTCAACGCCTTGCCATGCGAGAAATCGAACCGCAGCCGGTCGGCCGCATTCAATGACCCGCGCTGCGCCACATGATCGCCCAAGGCCTGCCGCAACGCTTCATGCAACAGGTGCGTGGCCGAGTGGTTGGCCCGAATGGCTCCGCGCCGTGCGTGATCGACCTCCAGTTCCGCGCCCTGCCCGACGCGCAATTCGCCCTCGGTCACCTCGGCAATATGGATGAACACATCTGCGGTTTTTTTGGTGTCGGTGATCTGCGCGGCGCCACCGTCAACCTTCAGCACACCGCTGTCGCCAACCTGCCCGCCGCTTTCGGCATAGAACGGGGTCTGGTTCAGCACGATCTGCACCTTTTCCCCCGCCTTGGCCGATTGCACCGGCTTGCCATCCTGCACCAGCGCCAAAATCTGCCCTTCGGCAACCTCGGTGTCATAGCCTAAAAACTCGGTCGCGCCATGCTCCTGCGCCAGATCAAACCAGATTGCGGCATCCGCCGCCTCGCCGGTGCCGGCCCAGGCCGCGCGCGCCTTTTCCTTTTGCGCCTGCATTGCGGCATCGAAGCCGTCGGTATCCACCGTGCGACCCTTTTCGCGCAGGGCATCCTGCGTCAGGTCCAGAGGGAATCCATAGGTGTCATACAGTTTGAACGCCGCCTCACCGGGCAAATCCGCCCCTTCGGGCAGGGCTGCCAATTCATCGTCCAACAGCTTTAGACCACGGTCAAGCGTCTGTTTAAAACGGGTTTCTTCCTGATGCAGGGTTTCCTCGATCAAGGCCTGCGCCTGCCCCAGTTCCGGATAGGCCGCGCCCATCTGTTTCACCAGTTCGGGCACAAGCTGATGCATCAGCGGGTCTTTGGCCCCCAGAAGATGCGCATGACGCATCGCGCGGCGCATGATCCGGCGCAGCACATAACCGCGCCCGTCATTGCTGGGCATCACCCCGTCCGCCAGCAGAAAAGACGTCGAGCGCAGATGGTCGGCAATCACCCGATGGTGGGTTTTGCCCGGCCCGTCCGGATCGGTTGACGTTGCATGGGCGCTGGCCTCGATCAGGCTGCGCATCAGGTCGGTTGCGTAATTGTCATTGGTGCCCTGCAACAGCGCCGCCACCCGTTCAATGCCCATACCCGTGTCGATCGACTGGTTCGGCAGATCGGTGCGGCTGCCGTCCTCGTGTTGCTCATACTGCATGAACACCAGATTCCAGATTTCCACGAACCGGTCGCCATCTTCCTCGGGCGTGCCAGGCGGGCCGCCCCAGATGTGATCACCGTGATCATAGAAAATCTCGGAACACGGGCCGCACGGACCGGTTGGCCCCATTGACCAGAAATTGTCGCTGGTCGGAATCCGGATGATCTTGTCGTCCGAAATGCCCGCAACCTTTTTCCAGATTGCCGCCGCTTCATCATCGGTGTGATAGACCGTCACCAACAATTTTTCAGCCGGAATTTCTAGCTCCTTGGTGATCAGCTCCCAGGCAAAAGCAATTGCGTCGTCCTTGAAATAATCGCCAAAGGAAAAATTCCCCAGCATTTCGAAAAACGTATGATGCCGTGCGGTATAGCCGACATTGTCCAGATCATTATGCTTGCCACCCGCCCGCACACATTTTTGTGCCGATGTCGCGCGTTTGTAGTCGCGGGTTTCAACACCGGTGAACAGGTTTTTGAACTGCACCATGCCCGAATTGGCAAACATCAACGTCGGGTCATTGCGCGGAACCAGGGGCGAGCTTGGCACAATCTCGTGCCCCTGCTTTCCATAGTAGTTCAGAAATGTGCTTCGGATATCATTCAGGCTTCGCATATCAGGCTCTTTTTGGGCTGAAGTTCGGGTCAAACCCGTTTATCGCCCCCCGCCACGCCTGTCCACAGTAAGAAAGGGCCGCAAAGGCAATTTGCCCGCGGCCCTGTCCGTAAATATTGCGTTAACTCACGCTTCCAGAACGTCCCCGTCCTCGGAAATTTCCGGCATCTCGAAATCAAGCCCGTGGGCGGCGCGGATTTTATCCTCGATCTCATAGGCGATGCGGTTGTGTTCCTTCAGATAGGTTTTGGCATTTTCACGCCCCTGTCCGATGCGTTCATCCCCGTAGGAATACCACGAGCCGGATTTATCAACGATGCCGGCCTTCACGCCAAGGTCCAGCAATTCACCCATTTTGGAAATGCCTTCGCCATACATGATGTCGAATTCCACCTGTTTGAACGGCGGCGCCACCTTGTTTTTCACCACTTTCACGCGGGTGGCGTTGCCAACGATTTCATCGCGGTCTTTCAGCGCCCCGATCCGGCGGATATCCAGACGCACCGAAGAGTAGAATTTCAACGCATTGCCGCCCGTTGTGGTTTCGGGGCTGCCGAACATCACGCCGATTTTCATGCGGATCTGGTTGATGAAAATCACCGTGCAACCGGATCGCGAGATCGAGCTGGTCAGTTTGCGCATCGCCTGACTCATCAGGCGGGCATGGACCCCGACACTGGAATCCCCCATGTCGCCTTCCAGTTCGGACTTGGGTGTCAGCGCGGCAACCGAGTCGACCACCACCATGCTAACGGCCCCCGAACGCACCAGTGTATCGGTGATTTCCAATGCCTGCTCACCCGTATCAGGCTGCGAGATCAGCAATTCATCCGTGTTCACACCCAGATTTTTCGCATAAAGTGGATCCAGCGCATGTTCCGCGTCAACAAAGGCACAGACCCCACCTTTTTTCTGGGCTTCGGCAATGCAATGCAGGGTTAGAGTGGTTTTGCCCGAGGATTCCGGCCCGTAGATTTCGACCACCCGTCCTTTGGGAATGCCGCCAATCCCCAGCGCAATATCAAGCCCAAGCGAGCCGGTCGAAGTCGCCTCGATTTCCTGAACCGCGCCCTCCTGACCAAGTTTCATGATCGAGCCTTTGCCAAACTGGCGTTCAATCTGGGCCAGCGCTGAATCCAGCGCCTTTTGTTTGTCGGTGTCGCGCTTGTCTGCCATTTTCAATAAATCTGCCGTTGCCATTGTTCCCGTCCCTTATTTCATAACCACGCAAGCGCAGCAATCAGTAAATGTTCCTGTCATGTTCTCATTTCTTATGGGGGTAAAAAGAGAACATTGCAATCCCGTTTTTCATAAT
>WGBJ01000010.1 GCA_015494385.1 Marinosulfonomonas sp. | reverse complement strand
GCGTGGTTGGTGGGTTGATAACCCACCCTACGGCTTGTTAAAGATGTTGGTGATGTCGATGAGGGGGATCAAAGATTGCGCGTTGGGCCAATTTTACGACTCCCTATGACGAAGGTAGATCAAATCTAATGGCGCATTTCAGGAAAGAAGAAGAATTCTTTGGCTTCATGGTTTGTGCGCTCCTGCTTTTCCCGCTGTTGATCTACTACTCGTTTGACGGTGTCGAAATGCCAGGACAGGAATGGCTTTCGCAGATGCTGCCAAAGATGGAAACCGATTTCGGCCAAATGAAAAAGTTCTACGGCGAAAGGGCGGCCCGTGATTTTCAGCGGTTTTTCACAATAACGGTTTATGCCAATTTGATCGGGATCGCTCTGATGGCTGTGGTGTTCTTTGTCCAGATTTGGACGGGTCGTCCAGTTAGTAGTGGTCTACGCGCATCAAAAGAAAGCGGCCTACGCGGAACGGACGACGAAAAGCCGTTATTTGGCCTTCTACTAATTGCGGGTCTTTTCGCGGCGACCATGGCTTGGATTATACCGTCTATGATTAGGGAACCTAATGGATGGGGCCCCTTTACTGTTCAGGCGGGGCTGAGAGGGCAGATTTTAACTGTGTTTTGGTTCGCTGGTGCTAGTTGCCTCCTTGTTCCCCTCATAGCAGTTTTAATTGAAATAAGGAGGTCCCCGTAGGGCGGAGTTCACCCCGCCGCTTTGGGTTTGATCCTGCAAGAATGGTATCAGAAAAATAGAGATTTAATAATAAGCGCATTTATATGGCGGAACAAAAAATGACCCCAAATGACGTTAAAATGGCGCAGCGCTTGGATAAACTGCTTCAGGGCAGAGTGGTAAAGGATATACGCCAAGACCGCTTAGACATGGTTTGCATAACTTTTGCCTGTGGCACTAGGCTGTATGTAGATTCAAAAACGCCGTTGGAGTTTTCTGTGACTGGGGATTTTGCAGAAGATATCTAGTTCCATACCTTCATTGTTGCTTCACACCTACTCCGCCGCCCGTAGCCGCTTGCCCTTTGGCCCGCGTGGTTTGGGCTTGGCGGGCTTTTCATCCTCTACCTTGTCCGTCAGAACCAGCACCGACTTCGGGTCATCCGCTTGTGGTGGCTCCTTTTGCGATGGTGTATCATCCTGCGTTTCATCCCCCCACACCAGTTCCGGCGATTTCACCTTGCGGCTGGCGCGGTTCAGGGCGATGTCGCGGGCCTCAACGCTTTGGCGGCCAAAGGACAGCGCCTTCAGCCGGTTCAGCGACCGGTAGGCGCCGGTTGAAATCCACACCCGCAGCGCCAGCATGGACGGGGTGAACACCAGTGTCAGCACCGTGGCAATGCCAAGGCCGAACACGATCGCTGTGGCCAGTTGCTTCCACCACAGCGCCGTGGGGCTGTCGATGGTAAAGCCGCCGTTGAAGAAATCCAGCGACAGGCCGAACATCATCGGCGCAAGGCCTGCCATGGTGGTGACGGTGGTCAGCATCACCGGGCGCAGGCGGTCCTGTGCGGTGCGGGCGATGGCCTCCAGCTTGGGCATATATTGTGTGTATTCCTGATAGGTATCGATCAGCACAATGTTGTTGTTCACCACGATCCCCGCCAGCGCCACAACGCCGGTCCCCGTCATGATCATCGAGAACGGCTGACCCATCACCATCATGCCGATCAGCACCCCGGTGGTGGACAGGACCACCGCCAGCAGCACCAGAACCGAGTTATAAAAGCTGTTGAACTGCGCCAGCAGGATGATGAACATCAACCCCAGCGCGCCGATAAACGCCTTGCCCAGAAAGGCACCGGTTTCGGCCTGTTCCTCGTTGTCGCCGGTCCATTCCCATGTGATGCCCGCAGGCAGGGGTTCTTCGTTTTCCAGCCAGTCGGTCAGGGTGGAAATCCGCTCGTTCGCGGTGATCGGCACCTCGATTGTGCTGCCATCGTCTTTGGTCTCGACCTTTGTCAGCCCCTCCAGAACAGCCGCCTTCACATCGAAATAACGGCGCTGGTCAACGCGGTCGATCTGGCCCAGTTTTTGCACCGGTTTGCGGCTGATAAAATTGGACAGCGGCACCAGCCCGTCACGGGTGCGCACCCGCAGGCTGTCCAGAGTGGCCAGCACGCGGTCCTGTTTTGGCAGGCGCACGCGGATCTCGATTTCCTCGTCCGAGGTATCGACCCGCATGGTGTCCAGCAGAATGCCGCGTGTGACCAGTTGCACCATTGCGCCCACGGTGCGCACATCGGCGCCGTAACGTCCCGCCTTTTCCACATCCACGTCGATTTGCCAGTCGATACCGGGTTGGGGCAGGGTGTCTTCTATATCGTCTAGCCCAACGGTATTCTCGAATTTGGCACGAACGGTCAGCGCGGCCTTTTGCAGCGCTTCCCAATCATTGCCCTTCAGGCGCAGGTGCACGGGCTTTCCGGATGCAGGCCCGCGTTGCAGGTCCAGAATATCGGTGCGGATGCCGGGGATTTTGGCAAGGTTGGCCTTTAGCCGGTCCAATACCAGATCGCCGTCCAGCTCGGGAATGTCGGCACGGTCTTCCCACGGGATCAGTTCGATTTGCACGCGCCCGATGGTGTCGCGCGGTGATCCGGCGCCGCCGGTGTTCTGGCTAAGCCCACCTTC
>WGBJ01000009.1 GCA_015494385.1 Marinosulfonomonas sp. | reverse complement strand
GTAAAATCTGTTGTTTTTGAGGGGCTAATCTACGGATAAGTCTTTGGTATTATTCAGATAAACATAACCATTAAACCGGTTTAATGGTTATGTTTCCCAAAACAGTTTTTAACCGGCCCAACCACCCGCCTAAAGCACTTTGCGTTTGATCTGCATCGGTATGACCACCGAACACCATTGCCCTTGCAATCGCTGCCTCGGCGGTCCTGTCGATGCCTGTATCAAATGAAGCGCAAAGCGCTGTAGACCACTACATTTAGCTATGTGGCGGCTTGTCCAGATGTTTGCGCAACCGGCTCGGCGTTGATTTTTTCTTGTTCTTGTACGGGTTCGACTCGGCCTGACTCCGCATCCACAAACGGATCGGCGTGCCCGGCATATCAAAACTGTCGCGCAGCCCGTTCACCAGATAGCGTGAATAGCTTTCGGGCAGCTTTTCCGGCATCGAACACATCACCACAAAGCCCGGCGGACGGGTTTTGGCCTGGGTCATATAGCGCAGTTTGATCCGGCGACCGGCGGGTGCCGGGGGCGGATGGGCCTCGACCATGTCAATCAGCCAGCGGTTCAATTGCGAGGTGGTCACACGGCGGTTCCAGACCTCGTGTGCCTTCATCACCGCCTCTTGCAGACGGTTCAGGCCACGGCCGGTTTTGGCCGAAACAGTGACCAGAGGTGCGCCGCGCAACTGCGGTAACAGGCGTTCAAAAGACTCGCGCAAATCCTTGAGTTTCTTTTGTTTATTCGGCTCGACATCCCATTTGTTCACCGCCAGAACCACCGCACGCCCTTCGCGTTCGGCCAGATCGGCGATGCGCAGATCCTGTTGTTCAAACGGGATTTCGGCGTCGATCAGAACAATCACCACTTCGGCAAATTTTACCGCGCGCAGACCATCGG
This sequence comes from Marinosulfonomonas sp., assembly GCA_015494385.1. Taxonomy (GTDB): domain Bacteria; phylum Pseudomonadota; class Alphaproteobacteria; order Rhodobacterales; family Rhodobacteraceae; genus Profundibacter. Next base: position 3,523 of record WGBJ01000009.1, on the reverse strand, counting down.
ACACCGACAGTTTTTCCAGCTTTTCCTGCACCCGCGCCTTTTTGCGCATACCGGCGGTGTCGAACATGCGGATCGGCACGCCGTCCCATTCCATCTGCACGGAAATCGCATCGCGGGTGATGCCCGCCTCGGGGCCGGTCAGCAAACGGTCCTCGCCCAGCATCTGGTTGATCAGGGTGGATTTTCCCGCGTTCGGGCGGCCCACTACGGCGATTTGCAGCGGCTTGGCCTTGGTCGGCACACGCGGCGCGTCATCGGCCAGATCTTCGGACACATCCACATCGGTTTCCGGCGCGTCCGCCTCGGCGCGCTCGGCAAATTCGTCGGCCAGCGGCATCAGCAGGGCCAGCAGATCGCTCATCCCTTCGCCGTGTTCGGCGGACAGGCGTAAAGGATCGCCCAGACCCAAGGCATAGGCCTCAAGCACACCGGCCTCGCCTGCACGCCCCTCGGCCTTGTTGGCGGTCAGGATCACATGTTTGGCCCGTTTGCGCAGCAATCCTGCGAAAAATTCATCTGTTGGTGTCACCCCGACCCGCGCGTCAATCATGAACAGGCAGATATCGGCCATATCCACCGCGCGTTCGGTCAAACGGCGCATCCGTCCCTGAAGGCTTTCGTCTGTGGCTTCCTCAAGCCCCGCCGTGTCAATCACGGTAAAGCGCAAATCCCCCAGACGCGCCGCGCCCTCGCGCAGATCGCGCGTGACACCGGGCTGGTCATCGACCAGCGCCAGACGTTTGCCAACCAGACGGTTGAACAGGGTGGACTTGCCCACATTCGGGCGCCCCACTATGGCAAGTGTAAAGCTCATCGCTTGCTCCAAAAACAGATCAAGCCGTTCCGATACAGCATCCCGCCCCTAACGGAAAGCGTGAAGTTGGCCTTTTTTCGAAACCACATAGAGAACCCCGTTCACAACCACCGGATTTGTCGTGGCCCCGCCTGAAATCGCAACCGTTGAAATCAACGCACCGTCAACCGGATTGAACGACCGGATCAGACCGTCACTGCTGGCAACAATCAAACGCCCGCCCGCCAAAACAGGTCCGTAGTTGGCATACACATCTTTGCGGCGGCGTGGTTTGTCTTTGGTGTAATAGGGCAGTTCAACCGACCAGATGGTTTCGCCGGTTGCCGCGTCCAGCCGCACAAGGCGTGATTCATCGGAAACTAGGAAGACCGATCCGCCAGCGGGCCAAACAGGGCTATAAGCCCCCTCTTTGGCGGTCCAGATGCGTTCGCCACTGCCCAGATTCAGCGCAACAACGCGGCCGGACTGGTTGGCAGCATAGACCACATTGCCGTCGATCACGGGATCACCCGTTATATCGGCGATCTCGGCATAGGCGCGCCCGCGCCGTTTGCCGGATACAAACGAGGCCCAGACCCGCACCCCGCCTTTGCGGAACGCCGCGACCAGTTCGCCGGAACCGTAAGGGAACACGACAAATTTGTCCGAAACCGCCGGCGCCGTTCCACCCACCATCACCGATGGTGTCGGGGCGGCCTGCAATTCCCATTTGATCCGGCCATTGCTGGCGTCAATCGCCCAGCCGCGGCTGTCACGGGACGTCACATAAACAATTCCGTCGCGAACCGCAGGCGAACCTGTGGCAGGCGCATTCAGCTTTTGCACCCATTTCTCAGCCCCTGTGGCCGCATCAAGCGCCACCAGTTCGCCAAAGCCTGAGGTGACAAAAAGCGTGTTCCCCTCAACCGCCAGACCACCGCCCGAAGCGTCGCCCTCGCGATCCGTTACAGGGGTAATATCCCGCGACCAGATTTTGGCACCCGATGTGCTGTGCGCCATCACCGTTGCCTGCGCATCCAGTGTGAACACACGTCCGGCAGCAACCACCGGATCAGCGGTGATGCGGTATTTGCGGCTGTCGCCCGCCCCGATCGAGACATTCCAGACATGGCTTAATGACGCAGCCAGTGCCGGATGGGTGATGCGATGCTCGGGTGTGCCGTAACGATGGGTCCATTGTGCGTGATTGACCGGTGCGGGCAATTTGATCGGAACCGCGCGGTTGACCGGACCCTCCTGCGTAACAGCGCCATCCGTGTTCTCATCGTCCGTCGCAGCGGCCTGATCCAGCGGGGCGCGCAGATCAAGGCGCTTGCCGGGCAGAATTTCTTCTCTTTGACCGCAACCCGCCAGCAATGCAGCAATCGCGACTCCTGTTAAAATCCGGGTCAGTTTCATGGCCTTATCGCCCTTCAAGTGCTTGTTCTTGTCTTCAAAATACATTTCAGCGCCTCCCGACCCCGAGAATTATTACGAGGCTTCGGCTTTGCCGCCCAATACAACAATCAACTGTGACGCACGGCTGCGCAAACCTGCGCTGACCTCGACATCACTGATAATATCGCGAAGGCGGGAAATCGCGGCCTCTTTATTGCCTTCTTCAATATCCAGCATCGCCAGCTGTTCCTCGGCCAGCAACCGGAACGGCGCCCCCGCAACGGCCAGTGTTTCCAGTTTGGCGCGCCGTTCGGCAACCGGCATATCCTTGCCCGCCAGCAAAACATGCTTGAGCACTGCCATTTCACGATAGGCGGCAGCCAGTTCGGGTTTATCTTCCAGTTTGGCAAGTTCCGACACGGCCCGTTCGTTATTTCCGCTACTGCGTGCCTCGGCCGAAGCCAGCAATGCTACAACGGCCTGGCCGCCTTCGCTTTCGGCTGTGATTTTGGCCAGTGCGGCGGCACGGGCTGTGGCATCCTCGATTTCCAGCGCGGCGATCAGCGAATCCCCCAGCGCCTGTGCGGCGGCCTCTTCGCTGGCTTTGCGCCATTCGTTATAGGCGGCACCACCCACGATCAAAAGCACTGCCAGAATCGCGATCCAGCCGTATTTACGCATTAGGGCAAACAGTTTGTCCCGGCGCACTTCTTCTGTGACTTCTTCGATAAAACTGTCTGTTTCGCTCAACGTATCTACCCCTGATGCCAATCCCGCACAGGCGCGCGGGGCATTTGGCCTTTATATTCCAACGCAGTCTTACCCTATTGCAGACAAGTTTGCCAAGGGGGTGCGAACAAGGCAAAGTCGCGTAATAACCTGCCTCTTGCATGTTTAAACTGAACTAGGTAGTTTAGTTATAGACAGCGCGCAAGTAAGCTCCACTCAATTCAATGCCGATTGTGCCACAGACCAATATTATTCGCCACGGCGAAACCACTACGAGGCCCGAATGAAACCGCTCCATTTACTGATTGCCATCCTTGTTTCCGGGTTTCTGTATCTGTTGGTATTCGAACGCGAAAGACTGCTGGATTTTGCCAAAGGCAATGCTGGTGTGGTTAGCGAAGAAAGCGAAACGCAAGAAACAGCCGAAACACCGGATGCAGAGGCCACGCCGCTGGTTTCCGTTGTGGCAATACATTCCACCGCCCGCACGGTCGACAGCGCCGTGATGTTGCGGGGACGCACCGAAGCAGCCCGTCAAGTGACCGTAATGGCCGAAACATCGGGCAAGGTGGTGTCGGACCCCCTGCGCAAAGGCGCCTATAT
>WGBJ01000008.1 GCA_015494385.1 Marinosulfonomonas sp. | reverse complement strand
TCGCCAGTGTGAAGGCCAACGCCGGTAAAGCCGACTGTCGATTTGATCGTTGTTTGCATTCAAGCCCCGTAAGGATGCGCCGGACATACCTGTTTCCGACGGATTTGAGGTAAATGGTACCTGCAATTTACACAACACACAGTTTGTAACGGCTTGAAACATCTTTGTAACAGATGCGCAAAGACCTGCCACAAGTTGAGTAGCACCTGCGTAACCGGTTGTTTTAAAATAAAAAGGGCTCGCGGTGAAACGAGCCCTCTTTAGAAAGATTTGAGCGTTCTTTAGTTCGCCTGGCGCCGCAAGAAGGCGGGGATTTCAACCCGTTCCTGCTCTGGGTCCACCTCGGCTTCTGCAGCTGGGCTTTGAACCGGTGGCTGCTGACGCACTTGCTGGGTCTGTGTTTCCTGACCTGAATCACTGTGGCCGGTCATCCGGTTGATCAGCGAATTGATCCCGAAACGGGGCTTTTCAGCGGCGGCCTGGGGGGCCTCGGCGGCTTCTTCGCGGGCTTCGTGGCCCGGCACATTATGAACAGCGGCCTGCAAACGCGCCATCGCCTCGGGTGATGGTGTTCCCGGTGTCGGCGCTTGCGGGGCCACGAACTGGGCCACATCTTCTTCTGTTGCTTCAATGCTTTCGGCCTGTGCCGGTGTTGCCTCGGTTTCGGGCTGATAGGCCGGAGGGGGCATATCGTCAGAGGTGTCATTGAATTCGTTAAAGAAATTGTCCGTTTCGTCCGAGACTGTTGTTTGCGCCACATCAAAGAAGGATGGCTCACTCGCTTCGCTGGCAACAGCAGCAGCGGGGGCTTCGCTGGCAACAGCAGCAGCGGGGGCTTCACTTGCCTCGGTTGCTGCTTCGGGCTGTTTCAGCGGCTCGGCCAGACTGCGGCGGGGCAACGGCATGTCCGAATTCACGTCCACAGCGTCGATGCCGGTGGCAACCACGGATACGCGCATCATGCCTTCCATGCTGGTGTCCAGTGTCGAGCCAACGATGATGTTTGCTTCGGCGTCCACTTCCTCGCGGATGCGGTTGGCGGCTTCGTCCAGTTCGAACAGGGTCAGGTCGTAACCACCGGTGATGTTGATCAACACGCCTTTTGCGCCGCGCAGGCTGATTTCGTCCAGCAGCGGGTTGGCAATGGCTTTTTCGGCGGCTTGTACGGCGCGATCTTCGCCTTCGCCTTCGCCTGTGCCCATCATGGCCTTGCCCATTTCGTCCATTACGGCGCGAACATCGGCAAAATCCAGATTGATCAGACCGGGACGAACCATCAGGTCGGTCACGCCTTTGACACCTTGGTACAGAACGTCATCGGCCATCGAGAAGGCTTCGGTAAATGTTGTTTTCTCATTCGCCAGACGGAACAGGTTCTGGTTCGGGATGATGATCAGCGTATCAACAACCTTTTGCAGCGCCTCGACACCGTCTTCGGCCTGTTTCATGCGCTTGCCGCCTTCAAACTGGAAGGGTTTGGTCACAACGCCAACGGTCAGAACACCCAGTTCACGGGCGGCCTGTGCGATGATCGGCGCGGCACCCGTGCCGGTGCCGCCGCCCATGCCGGCGGTGATGAAACACATATGTGCGCCCGCCAGATGGTCAACGATGGATTCAATGGTTTCTTCGGCAGCAGCGGCCCCGACCGAGGGGCGCGCGCCGGCACCCAGACCTTCGGTGACTTTCACACCCATCTGGATTTTCGCGGCGGCGTTGCTCTGCTGAAGCGCCTGTGCGTCGGTGTTGGCCACCACAAACTCGACCCCGTCGAGTTCTTTTTCAATCATGTTGTTGACAGCGTTGCCGCCTGCCCCGCCTACACCGAAAACCGTAATGCGTGGTTTCAGATCCTGCTGCTGTTGGTCTTCTACAAAATTCAATGCCATGTAACTATCCGCCTGTTTTTCGTTCCAAGCCCTTCAAGGGCTATTGATTGCCTACTCTTAACCGATCTTATCCACAGATACGGCAAACGTCACCTAAAAAACACAAATACACCACAAAATATGGGGTAAACATGCTGTTTTTCGGCAGGATTTCGCCATGTTCACCAAATGTTGCGGTTTACCAGTTGTCCTTGAACCATTTTACCGCCCGCCGGAAGGACCGGGCGGGGTATTTCTCTGCGGGAATGTCGAAATCCCACCACTCGTCCTGCGGGTGCGCTGCGAACAAACACAGCCCCACCGAGGCCGCAAAGGCCGGTCCTGTCGCCGCCTGAGGCAGCCCCTGAACCCGCATCGGACGCCCAAGGCGCACCTGCTGGCCCAGTATCTTTGTCGCCAACCCGTCAAGGCCCGGAATCTGGCTGCCGCCGCCGGTCAGCACGATTTGCTGGCTGGGCAGATGTTCAAATCCGGCCGCATCCAGACGGGCGCGCACCTCTTCCAGAATTTCCTCGACCCGGGGGCGCATGATGCCGATCAGTTCAGCCCGTGAAACGGTGCGCCGGTCATGTTCCCAGTCACCGGTATCGCCGCCGACCTCGATCATGTCGCGGTCATCCATGCCGGTAGCGACAACGCCGCCGTAAAAGGTTTTGATCCGCTCGGCCGTAGCCATCGGCACCTGCAACCCTTGGGAAATATCCGCCGTTACATGGTCGCCGCCCAGACGCACGGAATCCGAATAGATCATGTGCTTTTTCATAAAGATCGACAGGCCCGTCGCACCACCGCCCATATCAATACAGGCCGCGCCCAGTTCCTGTTCGTCCTCGACCAGCGCCGAAACACCAGCCATATAAGCCGACGAAGCCAGCCCCGCGATTTCCAGATCACAGCGTTTGATGCAATGCAGCAGGTTTGCCACAACCGTGGCATCCACCGTCAGCATGTGCATATCGGTCGCCAGACGGTTGCCGATCTGCCCGCGCGGATCAATCAGCCCGCTGCGATGATCCAGCGCAAAATTAACCGGCTGGGCATGCAGCACCTCGCGGTTATCGCCGTAATCGGGCACATCACACATCGCCAGCACATGCGATACATCGTTTTCAGTGACCACATTTTCCTGCAAATCAATTGATCCGGCCAGCCCATATGAACGCGGGCGCGCGCCCGAGAAACAGGCGATCACATGATCCACCCGCAAATCGGCCATCTTTTGCGCCGCCTGAATGACCGTGCGGATTGCCCGTTCGGTTTCCTGCATCGCGTCGACTTCGCCAAAACGCACCCCGCGCGAACGGGTGGTGGCCGCACCGATC
>WGBJ01000007.1 GCA_015494385.1 Marinosulfonomonas sp. | reverse complement strand
CAGCGTCAGATGTGTATAAGAGACAGGTGTGGAATGGTCGATATTGCCGCCTACGATCATAATCGCCCCCACCTCGCCAATCGCGCGGCCAAACCCGGCCAGCATCGCCGTTAGCAGGGCGCGGCGCCCGTCCCACAGCAGGGCCGTGATGCGCTGCCATCGCGAGGTATTCAGCGAGATCAGCAAATCATGGTAGTCCGCCCATAAATCGCGGATCGTCTGATGCGAGATCGAGGCAATCAGCGGCGTGATAATAATCACCTGCGCGATGATCATCGCAGTCGGGGTGAACAGCAACCCGAACACCCCGAACGGGCCGGATCGCGACAGCATCATATAGACGAACAGCCCCACCACCACCGGCGGCAGCCCCATCAGCGCATTCAGCACCGCAATGGTCTGGCGGCGAAACCGGAAGCGGTTGATCACCAGCCATGCGCCCAGCGGCAGGCCGATCAGCGAGGCAATCAGCACCGCCGTCACCGTCACCCGCAGCGACAGGCCGACAATCTCCAGCAGGTCGGGGTCAAGCGTGAATATCAGCCGGAAAGCGTCAATCGTGCCTTGTGCAATATCGTTCATTTCTGCCAGTCCGTTTTCGGGAATTCAGCCAAACCCTAGCCCAGCTTTGGTGTCTAATCCAGCAATACCCTTGGCAACCACAATGCAATTTCCGGGAATGCCATCACCATACCCAGCCCAAACAGTTGCAACAATACGAAGGGCACAATCCCGGCATAGATTTGCTGGATCTTGATCGACTTGGGCGCAACCGCCTTCATATAGAACAGCGCAAAACCGAACGGTGGTGTCAGGAACGAGGTTTGCAGGTTCACCGCAAGCAGAATGGCGAACCAGTAAACCGTGTCCACCTTGGCGACGTGATCGCCGAAATCCAGTTGCTCGATGATCGGGGCGAAAACCGGCAGCACAATCAGGGTGATTTCAATCCAGTCAAAGAAGAAGCCCAGAACGAACACGATCCCCATCAGCATGAACAACAGACCCCATGATCCAAGGCCAAGGGATTCAACCAGTTCCACCACAATCGCATCGCCACCCAGCGAGCGGAACACAAAGGAAAACAGCGTGGCGCCAACGAACAGGCCGAATATCATGGCGTTGGTGCGCGCGGTGCTTTCCATCACTTCGGAGACCACTTTCCAGAAATTCTTCAGGCTCTGCCAGAAGCTGCCTTTGACACCTTCGCCCTGCACCTTTTCACCGGTAACGAACATCTCCATCGGCTCGACCCCCAGTGCAGGCAGAACCACAAGGTTGAACAGCCCCAGCAGGATCGCCCCCATTGCGCCCACACCGGCGGCTTCGGTCGGGGTGGCAAGGCCCATCAGGATCGACCCCAGAACAGCCACGATCAACAGGACGGGCGGAATGAAGGATCGCAGCACCATCAACAGGATCGGCCCCAGCGTCTGCGGCCCGACATTTGCATCCAGTCGCGGCGCCAGTTTCGGGTTCAGCGTGCAACGGATGATGATGTAGACAAAGTACAGGCTGGCCAAAAGCAGGCCGGGGAATACGGCGGCAACAAACAGGTTGCCGACCGAACGGCCCAGCAGATCGGCCATGATCACCAGCATGATGGACGGCGGGATCAGGATGCCCAATGTGCCCGACGCAGCAATCGTGCCGGTGGACAGGCGTGCGTCATAGCCCTGCTCGATCATCACCGGCAGCGCCAGCAGTGACATCATCACAACCGATGCGCCGATGATCCCCGTTGTGGCGGCCAGAATGGTGCCCATCAGGGTGACGGCCAGCGCCAGCCCGCCGGGGATGCGGCGCAGCAATACCTGCAAACAATTCAACAGATCGCGGGCGATGCCGGATCGTTCCAGCATCGTGCCCATAAGGATGAACATCGGCACCGCCGTTAGCAGCAGGTTTTCCGAAACCGCCCCGTAAATCCGCGACGGGATTGCGCCGAATTGCGGCCAGTCAAACAGCCACGGGTCAATCCAGATTGCCAGCATGGCAAAGGCCAGCCCGACCCCGCCCAAGACAAAGGCCACCGGAAAGCCGGAGAATAGAAAGATACCCAATGCGCCGAACATGGCGAGTGGCAGAATTTCCTCGATGCCCATATTATATCTCCTCGCCCAGCATTTCGGCGGCCTGATCCGGCGGCAGTTGCCCGCGCAGACCAGCGACGGCTTTGATCAGTTGTGAAATTCCGGCAATACCGATCAGGGCGAACATGATGGGCAGGGTCACTTTCAACGCCCAGCTATAGGGCAGACCGACAGTGGATTTCGAAACCTCGTGCTCCAGAAACGAAGCGTAGGTATAGGCAGCGGAATAATATCCTGCGATGGCCACAAAGGGCAGCAGGAACAGCACAAGTCCAAGGATTTCAACCCAGTATTTCCCGCGAACGGAAAACTTGTCGCGCAGCAGGTCAATGCGCACATGGGTGCCTTTGATCAGGGCATAACCCAGCATCATTGTGAAGAAATACGAGTGCAGCCAGTATTCGGATTCCTGCACCATGGTGGAATTCAGGCCAAAGGGTTTGGGCACGCCGAAATATCGCGTGCCAACGTCATAACAAACGGTAATGACCAGCAGCAGCCCCGCCCATTTGAAGATGCTTGCGATCAGGGTCAAAAACCCGTCTAGCGCCGCACTCAGTTTCAACAATGCCTGCATGATTTATCCGCCCCTTGCCTTGAAAAGGTGCGCGGCCCTGCCTTTGGGACGGGGCCGCGCTGTCTTGGCTTTTACTTCAGGTACCCGTACTCGGCCCAAAGCTTGTACTCGTCACGATAAGCCTGAAGAGAAGCCCAGACGCGTGCGAAATCTTCATTTGCAGCGGCTTGTTCTTCGGCAACTTCGTTCCACTTTTCCTCGAACACGGCCAGATCATCATCGGACCAGCGGTGCAGGGTGACACCGTTATCAACCAGTTCTTTCAGGGCTTTGGCCTGAATGGCTTCGCCTTCGGCCAGACCCATTGCGACGTTTGCCTTACAGGCATTTTCGATGATCGCATGTTGCGCGTCATCCATCGCGTTCCACTTGTCCATGCCGATCATGAATTCCAGGAATGTGGACTGCTGATGCCAGCCAGGGAAATAGTAATGCTTGGCGATCTGGTAGAAGCCCAGCTTCAGATCAATCGCGGGCATGGAAAATTCGGTCGCATCAATCGCGCCGCGTTCCAGCGCCGGATAGATGTCAGCGGCGGCCAGAAGCTGTGTATCGACCCCCAGCTTTTGCATCACCTTGGCGCCCAGACCAAAGAAGCGCATTTTCAGACCCTTCAGGTCAGCGGTGGATTCGATTGGCTCGCGAAACCAACCCGAAGCCTCGGGCGCGATGATGCCGCAGATGTTGACGTGGATGTTATGACGCGCGTAAATCTCCTGCATCATTTCCTCGCCGCCGCCGTAATACATCCAGCCCAGATATTCGCCAGCCGACGGGCCGAAAGGAACCGTGGTGAATAGGGTTACAGCAGGTTCCTTGCCTTGCCAGTAACCGGGGGCGGACCAGCCGGAATCAACCGCGCCGGATTTGATCGCATCAAACAGTTCCAGTGCAGGCACCAGCGCGCCCGGCTCGAACATTTTGATCTGGATGCTGCCGCCCGACATCGCATTGATGTTGGTTTCCAGCTGTTTGCCCAATGTGCCCAGCTGCACCAGCCCCGAAGGAAAGGTCGAGCCCATTTTCAGACGGATATCTTCGGCGCTTGCACCGCTGACCGTAGCCAGCGTTATTGCCGCGCCTACAAGTGTCGCACTAAATAGTTTCTTCATGTTTTAGTCTCCCTATTGATGCCAGCCCTAATTGGTTGGCGAATGATGAATGCGGGGTTTGCCCGTCTGTTATTGTCTGTTTCCTCAGGCAACCCGATCGCCCTTCTTGATTTTCACGGTGCGGTTATCGACCGCGGGCAACATGCGCGACGGATCGCGCGTGACCATCACGTCAATTACCGTTGGCCGCCCTTTTTCCGCAAAAGCCGCGGCCAGTGCGGGGGCCAGATCGTCGGGCGTTTCCACACGGATCCCGTGACAGCCCATCGCCTGTGCCACATTGGCGTAATTGGTCTCCGACAGGTCCGAGGATTGGTAATTCCCCTCGCCATACATCAGATGTTGCAGCGCCTTGACGTAGCCGGAGGCAGCATTGTTCACCACAATCACCGTCAGCCCCAGCCCCATGCGCCGCGCGGTTTCCAGTTCGCCCAGCACCATGTTGAAACCGCCATCCCCGGTCAGCCCGACAACCACCGCGTCGGGTGCCGCCAGTTGTGCCCCCATCGCACCGGGCAACCCGTAGCCGATGCTGGCAAAGCCGCGATCCGGCACAAAGGAACGGGTGGCTTTCTTGGTGTCAAACAACAACCCGCCCCAATGGGCCGCAAAACCGCCATCGGCGATCAGATAGCCATCCTCGGGCAGGGCCTTGTTGATCTCGGTGATCAGGCGGGCCATGTGGACGGGGGATTCCTCGGAATAAAGCCGCTCGGACACATCCTGCCGCCACGCCTCCATTGCCGCCGGAATTTCCGCCAGATAATCGGCGCGACTGGCCTTTTGCTCGGCCGCATTTGCGGCCAGCGCCGCTGTAATGTCCTGCAACCCCGCCTTGGCGTCCCCCCACAGGCGCAGGGTGGGTTGATAGGTGCGGCCCATTTCCTCGGCCACCAAATCCAGATGGATCACCCGCGCACCGGCGGCGGGAATCGAGTATCGCTTGGTCGCAATCTCACCCAGTTTGCAACCGACCACCAACAGGCAATCGCTTTTGTCGATCAGGTCATTCGCAATCCGGTCATAACGCCCGAACAACCCCGCACTTAGCGGGCTGTTACAGGCAATCGCCCCCTTGCCGGTCAGCGTATGGGCCACGGGTATGCCGCAGGCCTCGGCCAGTTCCGTCACCGCCGTTTGCGCGCCGGACAGATGTATCCCGCCGCCAACCAGCATCATCGGGCGTTTTGCCGCGGCCAGCATTTTTGCCGCGTCAACCACCCCGTCCGCGTCGGGGCGACAGCGGATCGCCGGTATCTGGCAATGCGCCGGATCGGCCACAAAATCGGCCTCGTCAAACTCCAATACGCCGTGTGCCACATCTTCTGGCACCGACACCACCACCGGACCGGGGCGGCCTGATGTTGCCAGCATAAACGCACGCCGGATCAGTTCGGGTATCCGCGCCACGGTTTCCACCCGCAACAATTCCTTGCAGGCAGGGCGCAGGATCGCCACCTGATCGGTTTCCTGGGTCATGTTCTTGCCCGCGTGATCGCGGTTGGCGTCGCCAATAATCGCCACAATGGGCGAGCCCGCATTCAGCGCCTCGACCAGACCGGTCACAAGGTTGGTCGCCCCCGGCCCCAGCGTGGCATCCACCAGCCCGACACGGTTCGAGACCTTGGCATAGGCATCCGCCGCAAATACAGCACAACGTTCATCATTGATCAGATTGTGGTTCAACCCCAGCCGCCGCGCCGCATCATAGAACGGCAACAGTTGAAACCCGCCCATGCCGAACATCGGACCGGCATCATGGGCCAGCAACATGCGGGCGATGGCTTCGCCACCGGTGATTTCGATATTGCTCATTTGCCCATTGTCTCCTTTGCCGCTGTGACGATCATCTGTTCGGTCACGCGCATTTTATCTTCGAGGTTGGGCGCATAAGCGACCAGTGAACGCGGCGCGCCCAAACGGCGCACGGGGCCGCGCAGGGCATCGCCCGCTTGCTCGACCACAGTTGCCACCACTTCGGCACCAAAGCCGCCCACAGCCACCGATTCATGCGCCACCACCAGACGGCCGGTTTTACGGACCGAGGAAACCACCGCTTCCTTGTCCCACGGCCACAGGCTGCGCAGGTCAATCACTTCGGCGTCCACCCCTTCACCCGCCAGCGTTTCTGCCGCCTGCACGCACAGGTTTGCGGTGTCGGACCAGCTGACCAGCGTCACATCCGCCCCTTGCCGGCGCACCGCCGCCTTGCCCAGTTCGATGTCCAGCGAGGTATCGACCTCGCCTTCCATGCCCCAGATGTTTTTATGTTCCAGATAGACCACCGGATCATCACAACGGATCGCGGCCTTCATCATCGAATAATTGTCCTGCGGCGTGGCGGGGCATAGCACCACCAGACCGGGGATATGCACATACCAGCTTTCCAGCGACTGGCTGTGTTGCGCCGCCGAGGAGCGCCACAAACCGATCGGTTTGCGAATGACCATCGGCGCGCGGGACTGGCCGCCAAACATGAACCGCGCCTTGGCGATCTGGTTCACCAGTTCGTCCGTCGCACATAGCGCAAAATCGGAAAACCGCATCTCGACCACGGGCCGCGTACCCACCATCGCCGCGCCAAAGGCCGCGCCCATGATCGCGGCTTCGGAAATCGGGGTGTCGGCCACACGGTCGGGCCCGAATTCATCCTGCAAGCCCAGATATTGCCCAAAGACCGAGCCACGCCCCAGATCCTCGCCCACGCACCAGACGGTTTCGTCCTCGTGCATCATTTCGCGCAGCGCCTCGCGGCTGGCCTCGACGAATGTCATTTTAACCATCAGTAAGCCTCCTGTGCGGGGCTGCCGATGTCCTGAACATCCTGCAAGGCCATTTCGTCAGCGGGGAACGGTGTGGCGGCGGCATCGGCCAGAACCTGCACCATTTCGGATTGCGCCGCAGCGTGGATCGCGTCCAGCTCGTCCGTGCTTAGCCCCATTCCCGCCAGAACCGCACGTTGACGTGCAATCGGATCATTGGTTTCGGCTTCGCGTTCGGATTCGCCTTCGGGTCGGTATCCGGCAGGGTCAAACGATGTGTGGCCCGTGCGCCGGTAAGTAATCGCATGCAGCATTTCCGGCCCGCCACCTGCGCGGATGCGGGCGGTGATTTCGGCGGTTACATCGGCCACGGCCTCGGCATCGTTGCCATCCACCGTGGTCGCCCGCAGGCCCAGCGATTCTGCGCGCGCCGCAGCCCCCGGCCCGCCGGTGACGGTGGATGTTTTCGTGGTGGCCGAATACTGGTTGTCCTCGCAAACAAACAGGATCGGCAGATCAAACACCGAGGCCCAGTTCACCCCCTCCAGAAACGGGCCGCGATTGATCGCGCCATCCCCGAAAATATCCACCACGATCCGGTCACTGCCCTGCAGTTTCAACCCGTGCGCCGCCCCCGCCGCGATGGTGATATTCGCGCCGACAACACCGTTCGCGCCCAGCATTCCGACCCCGAAATCGGCAATATGCATCGAGCCGCCCTTGCCGCCGCAACAGCCACCCTCGCGCCCCAGCAATTCGCGCATCATCGCCAGCGGATCGGCCCCTTTGGCCAAAGTATGCCCATGCCCGCGATGGGTCGACAGCAGGATATCGTCGCGGTTGAAGTTGCACATCACGCCAACGGCAACCGCTTCCTGCCCGATCGACGGGTGGATCGCCCCCAACACCAGTTTATCGCGTTCGGCGGCCAGACAGGCTTGCTCCTCGAAGGCGCGGATGCGCTCCATCATCGCCAGCAAATCGCGGGCGCGTCTGGTGTTATGGTCTGCGGTGGTCATTCCTATCCCTGCTCCATTTCGTCCATCCGGCGGGCCAGCAATTCCGCTTCTTTGCGCAGTGCCGGCACCAATACCGTTTCAATCCGTTCTTTTGTCATCCGCGCGTCAATCGCGCCAAAGGCCAATGCGCCGACCACCTGTTTGCTGCGGGTGATCACCGGCACCGCGACGGCACTGGTGCCTGCCACGATCCGGCCAATGTTGGCGGCGTAGCCATTGGCAACGTAGGCCTCATAGCTGGCCTCTAGATCATTG
>WGBJ01000006.1 GCA_015494385.1 Marinosulfonomonas sp. | reverse complement strand
CCCTTCGGCAGCAATAACACCCACCACACTACGGGCGCGCAAATGTTTGCGCCCATGTTCAAGCACCCCCCCTCCTCCCTTTCCGGCAAAAGCTGAGGCCGCAGCAACCGCTGCAATCCTGTCAGCCGCCCATTCCGGAATACTGTCAGGATCCGATGCATTGCCATAGGGTAGTTTCGTCCATTCAAGGACACTCCGACGGATCATATGGATGCAAACTCCGAGAAATCGAATGTGTCCTTCACCGTCCAGCGCATCCGAGTTTGGCCTTCTATACTATCCCCATCAAACCCCTGCGGCACAAATCTCTCACCGCATAGAAAATGCCCATCAAATGGCTCGGCTTCCGGAATCGATCTACCTTCCAGCACCATGGCAATCCGCGACCAGTCTTCGTAAAAATATTCCGCCAAAAGAGGGATGATATTATCGCGCATCACCCTTTCGATATCATCCCGCGTTTTGCACCCCATGAAATAGGCATGGCCGATCTGGTGTTCGCGATCGAACAGATACTCGATACGCTCGTTCAGGCTCTTAAGTAGCCGCTGTAAATTGATCCCGTCCAAGTCTGTTTTATTGGACAGAACCTCGGGATCAGGCATCAGTTCCCGAAAGCGAAAACGCCGCCGCAGGGCCGTATCCAAAAGCGCAATAGAGCGGTCGGCTGTGTTCATTGTCCCGATAATATGCAGGTTCGAGGGAATCCCGAAGGCAACCTTGGAATACGGCAACCTGAGGCGAATCTCATTGGGTTGGCCAATCCGTTTGTCCGGTTCCAGTAAAGTGATCAGTTCTCCGAATACTTTGGAAATATTAGCACGGTTGATTTCATCAATGATAAGAACATGGGGTCGCCCCGCCCCTTGCGCACGCACTGCATCCACCCCAAAGAGAAGTGTTTCCAGCCGATCCCAATTCAGAGCCGCTTCATTAAGCGTATATGCTGGATGAAAAGATGTGAAATCGCTGCTGTAAATTTCTGACCGGTCAACACCATCAGGGTTGCTCCAAATCCATTCGACAGGGCGTATGTGCCGTGGTGGCATATCATCGGTCGCAGGTATGAATTTGTAGTCACCATTGATACGACCGACAGCCACAATCCGGGATCGGCCAACCGTCATTAAAACATAGTCTCCGGTTTCCGCTCCCGCACGCCAAAGCCAAGTTCCAAAAACCGAGGCATGATTACCCAATCTGTTCGGGTCATCCTGTTGGCGCCTTTCCTTAATGACCTGCCAATCCTCAAATTCCGGAGCTGACCAGTCAATGTTTCCACCATGCGGCCATTCCACCCAACCTTCATTTATAGCGCTCTCGCTGGACAGAGGTCTCGAGCAAAGATTTACACCGCTTGTTGGCATGCACCCCGTTGTCAGCAAGCGATCAGGGAGGAGGTGCGAGAAACCAAAACGGCCGCACAAAGGCGGCCCGTTTAGAGTTTAAAATTTTTGGCGGGTGCGCCTTAGCGGCGATAGCACTTTGATTGCTTGCCAAAACCTGCCGCAGAGCAAATCCATGTGCCCTTTCCCAGAGAACGTGTGCTTGAGGCCTTAATCACGCGCGCCGGTTCGGCAACCTTCTGGTTGGCCAGCCAGTCAAAACGGGCAGAGCCATGCCCTGCGATGGTGATTTTCTGACTGACGCCGTTCTTGTCAACTTGAGAGGCCTGAGCCTCTTGAACCGGAATTGCAAAGCCAATACCGGCGACCAGCAAAGACGAAAGAATAACGGATTTCGATTTACTCAAAAGAATGTTCACAGCTTATCCCTCATTTTTTAAGACCCCTCTCAAAACCTGTAAGAGACGGATCTCTTGTTTTTATTTGGGCCTAAGTGATGAAAGAGGGGCGTAACCGTCAAGGCAGGCAAAAATGGGGCAGAAGCGGGGCCTACATGTGGCGGCCTGATATCTCGTCGTTTGCAGATAAAAAATCTCTATATAATAAAGGACTAGACGGCAAAAAAAGGTGAGCCCGGTTGGGGCTCACCTGAGCGGAAATCCTCTCAAAGTGTCGCGTTTAGTCGAGAACCTGGTTTTTGATCCGCCAATCGGGCGCGCCAAACCCCTCGGGCCATGGGTAAACCTCGGGGAAATTGAAGTAGACCACACCAACCAGAGACGGGTATTCGGGGTTAACGGCCCGCACGCTGTTTTTCCATGTGTCGACATACGGTGCTTTCCCGACATAGCCGAGTTCTGCCACAACAACCGGTTTGCCAAACTTTGCGGCGCGTTCATAGCGCGGCCCGAAAACCTCATTGAAGGTCCGGTCATGGCCGAATTTGGCCTGATCCCATGCCTGAAGGCCGAAAACGGTCAGGCCAACCAGATCAGCATATTCATCACCCGGATAATATTTTACCATGTCTTTATTGCCCAGAGGCGACCACATCAGGTTGATGTTAGGCGCGTCTTCTTTGCAGACACCGACCATTCGACGATAGGCCTGGACGAACTCTTCCGGCTTCCAGCCGGACCAGATGAACTGACCGCTCTTGTCATCCATTTCGTGCATAAACCGCAATGTAACCGGACTTTTGAGCGTTCCCAGAATTTCACAAATCGCATGCATATTCGCGTCATAGGCGCCGGAAAAGATACCGTTCTTCAGATACTTTGCAGTATTTCGCTGGCTCCGCGACCAGGTCCATGGCTCAACCGTTACCAACAAGGCCCTGTTGCGTTCGGATGCATATGCATCGGCGTCATTCAGCGAGGGCAGATACACATCTTCCCAAGGTAAAAACAAATGCTCAACGGTCACATCGCGCTCGGTTGAAAAATCACCATCCGGATCGTAGACGCCAAAGGGAATATCTCCCGGCGGGGCCTGCACCTGGGCGTCGGCTGCAAAGCCAACCAATGCCCAAAGCCCCAGGCCAAGTGCCAGATATTTTGCGAAAGGTTTTGTAAATGCAACCATCATGGTTCCTCCTCCTCAGAGTAAAATAACCCTATCCAACCGGGGGCGAACCTAATGTGAAAATCTCCTGGTCTGCCTTGTCCGGCCCCAGCGACGATGTACTCCACCTTTGTAATCCGCAAAGGTTGTAGCCCGTAGGCCAAAGCATGAAGGCCAACGTCTCCTCTCATGATAACTGCTGCCACGAATAGCGCCATGATCAAGATCAATGAGCCAATCTGAACCAACAGTTTCTTTCCCAGTTTTGACAAGCTGGTGCGCTCTTGGCGAAGATGGTGGATTATTGTGACGGCCAATACGGCGACATAAGCGACCGCATTTATCAGAGCCAAAAGATAGAACCCCCGCGCTTCTGTCAGGTCGTTCTGAACGAGCACGGGAATGATCGCCCCAAGGGCAAGAAAAGTGTAGAGCATGACAATGCTGTTGGGCAAATCGCGACTTGCGGCTTCTCCCTTTGGGGTGATCCGGAAATCAACAAAACTTCCGGTAATCCTGTCCCGCACTGCCATGGTAACGCCCCATAACACCCAGGGCCATTGCAGGATGGGAAACAGCATTCTTTCCCAGGACAAGATTGGCGCATCGGTCGGGCGCAGCAATTTGTCCCGCTTGATCGCAATCACAATGAACAGTGGAATGAACCCCACCGGAAGAATATGCCCGATAAACGCCGGATAGGTTACGTCCACAAAACGCACATCAAAGATAACGGCAATAATTGGCACAATGTACATAAACGCCATTACGATTGAAAAGATTGCATACCAGATCTGGCTGAATCCAAACAGGAACTTCAGCCGAAACGGAAGTTGTCCCAGATAACGAGGGGTATAGCGCAAAAGCAGTGACACAAGGCTACGTGACCACTGGAATTCCTGTGTCACCAGATCCGACAGGCTGGCAGGTCCGTCCCCGATTGCGATTGCATCAATTGCGTGAACACCGCGCCAGCCGGCAGCCGATATCAACATCGTTGTTGAATGGTCTTCTGCCAACTCGGGGCCAAGGCCGCCCGCCTGTTTCAATGCCTTTGTGCGCACCGCATAGTGTGACCCAATGCACATGGGCGTAAACAGTTTGGTATAACCGGCCTGAAGCACGCCATGAAAGGCGGCTTCGGTATACAACCGCGTTCGTACGGTCCAGTGCCCCTTTGCATTCGATGCGCAAATCGACGGCGCCGATACATATCCGACTTTCGGGTCGGCAAAGGGTCTGAGCATCTCTTTCAGGTAGCCGGGTTCGGGCACATGATCCGCATCCAGCTGCGAGACAATATCGTATTCGTCATAGCCCCAATGGTCATAGAAATACGCAAGGTTGCCTTCTTTGCAGCGCGTGCGGCGGGGCCATGTCAATTGATGGTATTCCTCCACACCTTTGCGCGACGAAATGCGCACACCATGCTTCGAACACCAGTCGATCACTTCTTGGGTTGGATCCTCGTCGGCAAGCCAGGTGTCGTGCGGATACTCTTGCGACAGCATCGCTTCCAGTGTTTTGCGGGTGACTTCGAAGGGTTCCGATGGCGTCTTTGTAACGATCATCGCAACTTTCCATTGCCCGGGCTTCGGGTCGGGCGCAACCGGGCAATGGGCCTGCAGAAAGACCAGCACAAAGAATAGCTGCAGACTCCAGACCCAGAGCAGCACGCCGGTCACCAATATGTACCGGCCCAGCCCGATGATGTGATCCGGATCAAACCACCAAACCCAGAACCAGGCCGAAAAGGCAAACCAGAGTCCGGCGAGTAGTTTGTATTTGAATGCCTTCGCGCCTGAAAACAGCGGCTCCAGAAATGGCCTGGGCTCAAGAGCTGGATGACGTCGGCTGCTTGGTTTCATTCCCTTGAAACCCCGTTGCGGTCAGATGCAAACCAGGGTGCGGCATCGCGCACGATCTGGCTTATATCACTCCACTGTGGTTCAAACCCAAGGATTTCCCGGGACAGTTTTGCGCATGCGACAAGTTCCGGAGGATCGCCAGCGCGGCGCGGCGCTTCTATGATCGGCACCTTAAGACCCGTGATCTGCTCGACCGCATCTGCGACTTGCCGCACGGATGTTCCCGTCCCCGTGCCAAGGTTTAACTTGAGCGCGCCGGCGTCGTTGGAAATAGCATCCAACGCAAGCAGATGAGCCTGTGCAAGGTCGGTTACATGGATATAGTCGCGAATGCAGGTTCCGTCCGGCGTTGGATAGTCTGTTCCGAAAATTTTAAGGGGATCACCCGTTCCATAGGCCGCCATCAGCGCCAACGGGATGAGGTGCGTTTCCGGAAAATGCCGCTCGCCCAATTCACCATCAGGATCGGCACCGGCGGCATTGAAATAGCGCAATGCCGCAAAATGCAGATCACGGGACCTGGCGGCGTCTTCCAGCATCCATTCGCTAATAAGCTTGGTGCGCCCATATGGGTTGATCGGGGATTGCACCGTATCCTCGGCGATAGGCAGTTTCTGCGGCACGCCGTATGTTGCACAAGATGACGAAAACACGATCTTTTTCACATCGGCTTGATGCATCGCATCCAACAGCGCGATCATGCCGCCGACATTGTTGTCATAATAAAGCAGCGGCTTTTCAACGCTCTCTCCGACATAGGCAAGGGCGGCAAAATGGATGACCGCTTCGATCTTTTCCCGCTGCAATGTTGCCAACAGCAGTTCCCTGTCGCGCAGATCGCCAATCACAAGCGGGCCCCATTTCACCGCCTCCGCATGACCCCGCGACAGGTTATCGTAAACGACGGGCTGCACACCGGCCTGGCCCAGTGCCCTGCAGCAATGCGACCCGATGTAACCGGCCCCGCCGGTAACGAGAACCCGTGACGGAAGGCTCAAAGGACCGCCTCGGCTTTCTCGCCCTCTTGCGGCCTCTGCCCCTGGACTTGGGCAATCTCGCCTTTGAAATACTCGATGGTTGGAACCAGACCTTCCCGCAAGGGAACTTTCGGTTCCCAGCCAAGTAGCATCTTGGCGCGCGTGATGTCGGGGCGCCGCTGCCGCGGATCATCTTTAGGAAGATCATGGTGAACCACACCTTTGGCCGTCGGGACCATCTCTGAAACCAACCCGGCCAATTCGTTGATGGTAAACTCTCCCTGATTGCCCAAATTGATCGGGTCAACGCCGCAGGTCTCGGATTCCATCAGAGCGACCAAACCGTTCAACAAGTCGTCAATATAACAAAACGAGCGCGTCTGCTCTCCGGTTCCGTAAATAGTCAGCTCCTCTCCCTTCAGGGCCTGAACGATAAAATTCGAAACAACCCGCCCGTCTTCAGGGTCCATCCGGGGGCCATAGGTGTTAAAGATACGGGCGATCCGGATATCCACCCCCATCGTGCCGTTCATCTCGTGGAACAGGGTTTCGGCCGCCCTCTTGCCTTCGTCATAGCAGGCCCGAGGCCCCACAGTGCTTACCAGACCCCGATAGCTTTCGTTTTGCGGCGAGATGTCGGGATCGCCATAAACTTCGGATGTCGAACACTGCAATACCCGGGCCGATTTCGCCTGTGCAAGCTCCAGCAGGTTCAGCGAGCCAATAACCGACGTTAAAAACGTATGGACCGGATTTTTCTGATATTTCGGCGGAGACGCGGGACAGGCAAGGTTGTAAATCCGATCCACGCGACCGCGAAGGCCGAACGGTTTAATGATATCATGCATAAAAAAACGATAGTTCTCGTTCGGCAACAACTCGGCGATGTTTTCTTGCCGTCCCGTTTCCAAATTATCGATACAGATAACATGCCATCCGGCATCCAGCAGCCGTCTGGACAGGTTGGACCCTATGAACCCGGCTCCGCCTGCCAGCACAACAACGCCTGCACCTTGGTTCACGGCAATATCGTCGAATTTCGGATCAAACTGATTGCTTATCTTTTTCATTCCAATTCCCCTTTTTAAAAAACTTCCAGCATTCGTAAAATTACCCAAAAACAGTATTGCAAATTTCATACAAAAAAAGACTGACGTAAATCAAAAACGTGGAAAATTACTGCCTTGCCGACCAACTAATAATGCCGCAAATCGCTCTATTGATCTGCCGTTTCCATTCTTGTGTTTATGTTGCCTTTCTCGTGCCCCACCCCTTGGAGGATACGATGAAATTTCTTGGAAAATCGGGATTTTTGCACTGTGGGCAAAGCCGGAGATAGAAGCGCCCTTAAAGGCTTTGCGCTGTTGAAATGATAACAAAAGTGCATTCTTTAGACGCAGTAAGCCAAAGGAGGGCGAATGCCGAAATCCGTTGGCGTATAATTCCCGTCTCGGTGCCCCCAGCGCCTAATTCGGGCCAAGCCCCCTAGCCCGCTTTGCGCGAACATGTGCCATGCCACTATCTATATCAGGCAATAAGGACACAGGAGAAACGGATTGCACAGCTTAAGCCAGTAAAAGGTGGCCTATAATACCGGGAAGTGACACTGATTAAGTTTAAGGAAAAGAGAGTGGCGGTGGGGGCGGGTCTGGGGGCGAACCGTCTCTGAAAAACGACAAATAATCTGACCTGCGCCCCAAGTGACCTCCGAAAACCGCGCAGAGCTAGCCGAATTTTGTTTTCTCTTTCTCTGGGCCACATTTAACTTTTCTCGATAAAAAGACTACATTCCTTGGTCCGGGACATGAGGTTATCGATTCCAGAGCTAACATCTACCCGCCACTTTTCACCTGTTTCCTGGATATCGAAATATATCACCCTATCGTGGAAATGGCGTACATCATGTCGACGCTTGGGAACCAACTCTAACTTTCCCGAATAATTCCGCTCAATTTTACTGCGAAGCGCGCTAATCTGGAATGCCTCGGTGTCATCTGAGTTATCAGATTTCCAAAGAATAGTCAGTTCGCTAATACTGATATCTAATCTCTGTAATTGCTCTAGAAAATTAGCAAGCTTCTCCCTGCCATGTTGCTGTCTCTTATACACATCTGACGCTG
>WGBJ01000005.1 GCA_015494385.1 Marinosulfonomonas sp. | reverse complement strand
GCTTTTGATATGGACCTGACCGAGGGCAACTGGTGCCCTATCAACAGGGCCACCATGGAATCCACCCGGCACAAGAATATTTATGTCATCGGGGATAGTTGTATCGCGGATGTAATGCCGAAATCCGGTTTTTCGGCCAATTCGCAGGCCAAACTTGCTGCCGTGCAAATTATCCGCAATCTACGCGGGCAGGATCCGGTCGAGCCGGCCTGGTCAAATGTCTGTTTTTCGCGGGTAAACAAAGAATACGGCGTATCGATTGCCGATATATTCCGTCTGGACCGTGCAACGAACAAAATCATTCTGACGCCGAATTCGGGGGGCGTTTCACCGCTGAATGCATCGCACCAATTCAATCGTATGGAAGCCCTCTATCAGGAAGCGTGGATAGAGAATTTTGTAGCAGACAGTTTTGGCTAAACCGAAAGAGGGAAAAGATGGCGCTAGATGAATACACACCACCCCCCAGCCCGTTAAGCGAGGAGGAGCAACAGCAGGCGCTGGAAAGCTCTCCGCGTGGCACATGGGCGGTTTTGTTTGTCTACGGTATCATCTTTATCCTGATGTGGCTGTATTTCTGGTATGGGCTTTTCGTGCCTGCCGGCTCGGTTAAGTAGGGGACGCGCGAATGGCATTTCATATCGACAAACTGGAAAAACGCTGGATTTATATGGTTGCCGGCATTGTTGTGATGGCATGGGGTATCCAGATTTACTATGCGACGCAGGGCTGGCATCCGCCCAGCAATGTCGAGGTGATCGATTCAGCCCAGTTGCATCTGGCCTCGGGTGTGGGGGGCGACGAGTTTTCGGAACAGAATATCGGTGTCAAACGGGATGAAGACGGCATGCTGGTGGTGACCATGGTTGCCGCCAGGTACGGGTTCTACCCGCAGGAAATCGAATTGCCTCAAGGCGAGCCGTTCAAGATGCGGATCGCCAGTTTCGACGTTTTGCACGGCATCTATATCCCGCAAACCAATCTAAACCTGATGCTGGTGCCCGGCTATATTTCCGAAGTGACGACAACCGTGAACACGTTGGGGGATTACCCGATGTTGTGCCATGATTTCTGCGGCATGGGGCATGCCTATATGTTCGGGAATGTCAAAATCGTGCCCGCCGAAGAATACAAGCTATGATCGCTCTGAAAGGACTTAACCTTTGACCATGTCTACGACCGATACAGGCACCCGGACCCCCGCCTATGTGAAGCACGCAAAATGGCTGGGCCTCAGCAACATGTGGGTTGGCTTCGGGGCCTTTGCCCTTGCCATTCCCATGGGGCTGTATCAGGTCGCCGAGCGCAGCAACCTGTTTCCAGCCGTAGAATCCCGCGAACTATACTATGCTTCGGTTTCTACCCACGGCGTATTGATGGCCTATGTGCTGACCACATTTTTCATTATGGGATTTGGCTATTTCTCGGCCCTTCATTCGCTGAAACAGGATGTCTGGTCGCCACTGTTTTCGTGGACCGGATTTGTCATAGCCCTTGTCGGAACCGTGACGGCCGCTGTGCCCCTTTTGTTGGGTCAAGCCTCGGTTATGTATACGTTTTATCCACCGGAAATGGCGGTCACGCCATTTTATATCGGGGCGGCCCTGTTGTTCGTCGGCTCGTGGTTCTGGTGCGTGGATATGATTGTCGGCATGATGCAATGGCGCCGCGCCAATCCGGGCATGGTGGTGCCGCTGATCATGTTCGGAACCACTATAAACGCCCTGCTATGGCTATGGACCTCGATGGGGGCGACGCTGGAAGTATTGATCCAGATACTGCCGATGAAATTCGGCTGGGTCGATACAATCGACCCCGGACTGGCGCGCACGTTCTTTAGCTGGACACTGCACGCCATCGTCTATTTCTGGCTATTTCCGGCCTATATCGCGATGTATTCGATCATGCCGCGCGAAAGCGGCGGCAAGCTGTTTTCCGATGAACTGGCACGGGTTGCTTTTGTGATGCTGTTCATCTTTTCGGTGCCGATCGGTTTCCACCACCTTTATATGGACCCGCAACAGGCCGCCGGCTGGAAACTTCTGCATATGTTCGGCACCTTTATGGTGGCGGTGCCGACCTTCATCACCGGCTTTACCATCCTTGCCACGCTTGAGGTGTCAGGCCGTTTGC
>WGBJ01000004.1 GCA_015494385.1 Marinosulfonomonas sp. | reverse complement strand
TTCCTGCCCCTGCACCGCACGGTCCACCACCTCCAGCGCCTTCTCCAGCCGCTTGGCCTCCAGCCGCATTACAGTCGGGGATCGCATCGCCGGATCATGCAAAGCAATATGATGCTGGGTCAGGTTCGCCAAATGTTGGCCAATGGTCTCGGCAAAATGCAACCACTGCAACCAGTCCGCCCGCTCCTCATGCCCCACAGCCCGGCCCAACCCGCACCCGGGCCGCGTTTCCACCAGATATTCGGTGATTGCGCCTGATTCAAACAACACCCGCCCGTCAATTTCCAGCGCCGGAACCCGCGCGGCAGGTGACAGGGCCTTGAACTCCGGCCCGCGCATGGATTTGTCAAAGAAATTCCATTGCCGGACCTCGAATTCCAGCCCCATTTCCTGCAACAGCCAAAGGGTGCGGAAACTCCGCGCCTGCGCCACATGATGCAAAATAATCATCGCCTGTCCTTCTTCTTTTCATAAATACCTGCGCCGCAGGCATCCCGAGGCCCCTTCATGGGGCCGAGACATAATGCGGCCCGCAAGGGCCTCCGTTAACCAGCCTCTTGCAACCGGATCAACGCCGCTCCGGCCTCGACCTGATCACCCTCGGCCACCAGCACCTCGGCCACCACACCATCGCGCACGGCCAGCAGCGCATGTTCCATCTTCATCGCTTCCAGAATGGCCAGCCGGTCGCCCTCGGCCACCGCCTGCCCCGCTTTGGCAAACACACCCTTCACCAATCCGGGCATCGGCGCTTCAATCAGATTGCCGTCCCCCGCATGGCTGGCATCGGCCTGCAGCGGGTCAATAATATCGAAATGGAACCCGTGGCCCGCAAACACACTGACCGACGCCTCCAAAGGCACCACATGCGCGGCAACCGTTTTGCCATCCACCAGCCAGTGAACGCCGCGCACAACCTCATGCGCCACACCGTCCACAAGCACAGTAAACCGCCCGCCACCAAGTGCCGAGAGTTTCACCTCATGCTCAACCTCTCCAGCCACCAGCCGCACGGTCTGCTCCAGCGGCGCCCACAGGGTAAACCCCGCTTCCTCCGGCACCTCCCCATGCAACCCCAGCGCGCCCAAAGCCGCCAGCGCTACCATGGCGCCCGAGGCCACAGGCTCCACCACCAGCGCCTCCAGATCCCGCGCGATCAGGCCGGTATCGACATCGCCCGCCGCAAAGCCCTTATGCACGGCCAAAGCCCGCAGAAACGCCAGATTGGTCACCGATCCGGCCACCTCGGTCAACTCCAGCACCCGCGCCAGTTTGCCCAGCGCCTCGGCGCGGGTTTTGCCATGCACGGTCAGCTTGGCAATCATCGGATCATAAAACGGCGAAATCACATCCCCTGCCCGCACACCGCTATCGGCCCGTGCGGCGGGTGGGAATTCCAGATGCGTCAGCCTGCCGGTCGCGGGCAAAAACCCCGCCGGCACATCCTCGGCATAAAGCCGCGCCTCGAAGGCATGACCGTTGATCTGCAATTCATCCTGCGAACGCGGCAGGGGCTCGCCCGAGGCCACCCGTAACTGCCACTCCACCAGATCCTCGCCGGTGATCGCCTCGGTCACCGGATGTTCCACCTGCAGCCGCGTGTTCATCTCCATGAACCAGAACCCGTCCACCCGCAAACCGCCCGCGCCATCAACGATGAATTCCACCGTCCCCGCGCCGGAATATCCAATCGCTTCGGCCGCCTTCACTGCCGCAGCCCCCATCGCCGCGCGCACCTCCTCGGTCATCCCCGGCGCGGGCGCCTCCTCGATCACCTTCTGGTGACGCCGCTGCAGGGAACAATCGCGCTCGAACAAATGCACCGCACTCTGGCCATCGCCAAACACCTGCACCTCGATATGGCGCGGGCGCTGGATGTATTTCTCGATCAACACATGATCATTGCCAAAGGCCCCTTTGGCCTCGGCCTTGGCCGCCTTCAACGCATCCGCGAAATCCGCCGCATCCTCGACCAGCCGCATGCCCTTGCCGCCGCCACCGGCCACGGCCTTGATCAACACCGGATAACCGATCTTGTCCGCCTCCTTGGCCAAATGCACCGGATCCTGATCCGCGCCCATATACCCCGGCACCACAGGCACACCGGCCTCTTGCATCAAGACCTTGGCGTTGTCCTTCAACCCCATCGCGCGGATCGCCTCGGCTGAAGGCCCGATAAACACCAGCCCCGCCGCCTTGACCGCATCGACAAAATCGGGGTTTTCGGACAGAAAACCGTACCCCGGATGGATCGCCTGTGCGCCCGCCTCCAAAGCGGCGGCAATAATCTCATCCCCGCGCAAATAGCTGTCCGCCGGGGCCGGGCCACCGATATGCACCGCCTCGTCCGCCATCGCCACATGCTTGGCCTGCGCATCGGCATCCGAATAAACCGCCACCGTCGCCACACCCATCCGGCTGGCGGTCTGCATCACCCGACAGGCAATCTCGCCCCGGTTCGCGATCAGTATCTTGCTAAACATCTTGCTCGGCCCATCCCATCTTTGTTCCTCAAATATCCCCGCCGGAGGCATCCGGCCCCCGACAAACAGCCATACGCCCGAAAATCACATCCTGAACAGCCCGAATTTCGTCTCTTCAATCGGCGCATTCAGCGCGGCCCGCAGAGACAGCCACAACACATCGCGGGTCTTGCGCGGGTCAATCACCCCGTCGTCCCACAAACGCGCAGACGCATAGAGCGGGTGCGACTGCTCTTCAAACATATCAATCGTCGGCTGCTTGAACGCGGCCTCTTCCTCGGGTGACCACTCCCCGCCACCCCGCTCGATCGCATCGCGTTTCACAGTCGCCAGAACCCCGGCTGCCTGCTCACCCCCCATCACCGAAATCCGCGAATTGGGCCAGGACCACATGAACCGTGGCTGATAGGCCCGACCGGCCATGCCGTAGTTCCCCGCGCCAAAACTGCCGCCAATCACCATCGTCACCTTGGGCACATTGGTGGTTGCCACGGCTGTTACCAGCTTGGCCCCGTGCCGCGCGATACCCTCGTTTTCATATTTGCGACCCACCATGAAACCGGTGATGTTTTGCAAGAAGATCAGCGGAATATTGCGCTGACTGCACAGCTCGACAAAATGCGCGCCCTTCTGGGCGGCTTCGGAAAACAGCACACCGTTGTTGGCAATGATCCCGACCGGACACCCCTTAAGATGCGCAAACCCCGTCACCAGCG
>WGBJ01000003.1 GCA_015494385.1 Marinosulfonomonas sp. | reverse complement strand
CCCTTGGCATCCGGTGTTTTGGAAACGGTGATGTCGTCAAAACCAGAGCCTAACAGGGCCTCTTTTACCGCTTCACTTATCGCCACAACCCGAACCCGCGCCCCAATCCGGCCCACGTCGGCAACAAATAGCCTAGCTGTGCGCGGCGAGAAAAGGGGAAGAATCACAATGCTTTCACCCCCCAGCAATTCCCGCGCCTGTTTGTTCAGTGACTGGGCCACTTGGCGATAGCCCACAACCTCGTCCAGCCGCAGCCCCAGCGAGTGCAATTTCCCGGCCACATCCCCCCGCGTATGTTCCCCGCGAATATGCAAAAGCGGCCCTTCAATGGCCCGATCCGCAATAAGGCGCACCAGATCATCCGCCGATCCCCTGGCCGAAACCGCGCGCATCCCCGCCGCACGCGCCGCCTGCGCTGTCCTGTCACCAACACAATAGGCGGGCAAGGTGCAATCCGGACAGGCCCGCACCCCGTTTTCCGAGGTAAACACCAGCCCGCGATAGCCTGTCAGGTCCACACCCAGCGACAGCGGTTCAATCCGCATCAATGGTGAAATCACCACCTGCACAACCCCCAACGCCTGCGCAAACCGTTCGGCCTGTGCCTGCGGGCGGGTCAATAGAACAGTGGGGCGATTATCGGGCATAATTACCTGTCGGGATTGTCTGTTAGGCCCCTTCGGTGTTACCTGCCTATGATCCATATCGCAACCGGCAGGGCCATGACGCAAACACTTACCATCCTCGGACTTGAAAGCAGCTGTGACGATACCGCCGCCGCCGTGGTGCGGCAAACGACAGGCGAAGCGGCTGAAATCCTGTCATCTGTTGTGATCGGACAGGTTGATTTACACGCCAGTTTCGGCGGTGTTGTGCCCGAAATTGCCGCCCGCGCGCACGCGGAAAAGATTGATCTGTGTGTTGAACAGGCTTTGCAAAAAGCGGCTCTAACGCTGGCCAATATCGACGCAATCGCCGTTACCTCCGGCCCCGGTCTGATTGGCGGGGTGCTGTCTGGCGTGATGTGCGCCAAGGGGCTGTCCGCCGGTTCCGGCAAGCCGTTGATCGGGGTGAACCACCTTGCCGGCCACGCCCTGACCCCGCGCCTGACGGACGGGGCCGCGTTCCCTTACCTGATGCTGTTGGTCTCTGGCGGGCATTGCCAGTTTCTGATCGCCAAAGGGGTGGATGATTTCACCCGCCTAGGCGGCACCATTGATGACGCCCCCGGCGAGGCGTTCGATAAAACCGCCAAATTGCTGGGGCTGCCCCAACCCGGTGGCCCTGCGGTCGAGGCCGAAGCGCGCAAAGGCGATGCCAAACGTTTCCCCTTACCGCGCCCGCTGCTGGACCGGCCCGGTTGCGACATGTCCTTTTCCGGCCTGAAAACCGCTCTGTTGCGCGCCCGTGACAAACTGATCGCGGAACACGGCGGCTTGCACCAACAGGACCGTGCCGATCTGTGCGCCAGTTTCCAGACGGCCGTTTCCGATGTTCTGGCCGAAAAAACCCGTCGAGCGTTGGCCCTGTATCTGGAGTTGAACCCTGTGCAGCCCACCTTGGCCGTGGCCGGCGGCGTGGCTGCAAATCAGCAACTTCGCGCTGTGTTAGAGACTGTTTGTACCAATAACAGCACCAGCTTCACCGCCCCGCCACTGGCGCTTTGCACCGATAATGCCGCGATGATCGCCTGGGCCGGACTGGAGCAATTCCGCGCGGGTCATCGCGATGATCTGACCCTGTCCGCCCGCCCCCGCTGGCCCCTTGACCGCACCAGCCCCGCCATGTTGGGATCGGGCAAGAAAGGGGCAAAGGCATGAGTATTTCCGTCCTTGGCGCAGGCGCCTTTGGCACCGCACTGGCGATTTCACTGGCGCGGAATGGTCAACCCGTCACCCTGTGGGCGCGGGATGCGGACCATGCGAAAACGATGCAAACGGGCCGCGAAAACAGTAAACGCCTGTCCGGCCACCGCTTCCCCGATTCCCTGACCGTTACCGCCGACATACAAACCGCCACGCAGGCCGAAACCCTGCTGCTGGCCACGCCGATGCAGCAATTGGCCCGTTTTACCACCGAACACGCCGCCCTGCTGGCCAACCACCCGCTTGTGGCCTGTTGCAAAGGGGTCGATCTGCGAACCGGCCTTGGCCCCGTTGCCACGCTGGCGCAAATCTGCCCCAACGCGACTACCGCCATCATGACCGGTCCTAGTTTCGCGCATGACATCGCAAAAGGCCTGCCCACCGCCC
>WGBJ01000002.1 GCA_015494385.1 Marinosulfonomonas sp. | reverse complement strand
GATCAACAACGTTCTGGGCCAGATCATTCTGGCACGCCGCATGGGCAAAACCCGCATCATCGCCGAAACCGGCGCGGGGCAACACGGGGTGGCGACGGCCACGGTTTGCGCCAAATTTGGTTTGAAATGCATTATTTATATGGGCGCACATGATGTAGAACGCCAATCCCCCAATGTGTTCCGGATGAAGCTGCTAGGGGCCGAGGTTGTGGCAGTAACGTCTGGTCGCGGCACCCTGAAGGATGCGATGAACGATGCGATGCGCGACTGGGTGACCAATGTGGACGATACATTCTATTGCATCGGCACAGTGGCCGGCCCGCATCCCTATCCGGCGATGGTGCGTGATTTTCAGGCGATCATCGGCAAAGAGGCCAAAGAACAGATGCAAGCCGCCGAGGGGCGTCTGCCCGATACGCTGATCGCGGCCATTGGTGGTGGTTCGAACGCGATGGGGCTGTTTTTCCCGTTTCTGGATGACGACAGCGTCAACATCATCGGGGTCGAGGCAGGCGGCAAAGGCGTGAATGCCAAGATGGAGCATTGCGCATCGCTAACGGGCGGCCGCCCCGGCGTGCTGCACGGCAACCGCACCTATCTGTTGCAGGACGATGACGGGCAGATATTGGAAGGGTTCTCGATCTCGGCAGGTCTGGATTACCCCGGCATTGGCCCCGAGCACAGCTGGCTGCACGACATTGGTCGCGCGCAATATGTGTCGATCACCGATGTCGAGGCGCTGGAGGCGTTCCAGCTGTGTTGCGAGCTGGAAGGGATCATTCCGGCGCTGGAGCCGAGCCATGCGCTGGCCCATGTGATGAAACTTGCGCCGACCTTGCCCAAAGATCACCTGATCTGTATGAATATGTGTGGTCGCGGCGACAAGGATATTTTCACCGTGGCCAAGGCGCTGGGTGTGGATATGGATACCGGAGCATAAATACCCTATTATGCGCTAAACTTTGGTTTACTATATAAAGTATGGGTAAAATAAACCCGTGTTCAATTCTTATTGCTGCATTTGGTCCTATATACCAAGCCAGGGATAGGATATGGGGTATTCCTTTCTTGATGTGTCCTTTGAAGGGGGCATTCATTTTAACGGCGTAGGGTAAAAGAGGTTTCAAAATGTTGAAACGTATTATTTTTATTCTTGTTCTTGCCATGGCTTTGCCAATGGCCCAGCCGATTTTTGCCAATCCTATTGCAGATAGCGCAGTGTCCCAGTTGCGCGATCAGGGGTATAACGATATTCAGGTCCAGCGAACATTGCTTGGACGAATCCGGATCACAGCCACCAGAACGAACACAACGCGGGAATTGGTAATCCATCCAATCACAGGAGAAGTTATGCGGGATAGATGGTCTTCGACGGCCCAATCCGCCACTAAACCTGATCCAATTGCCGTCAATCCAGAAGGTGATGCAGGTGGCGGCGATAATGGAGATAGCGACGGTGATGGTGGTGACAGCGGTGATAGCGATAGCGATGGTGATGGCGGCAGCGGTGATGGCGATAGCGGTGAAGGTGACAGCGGTGAAGGCGGCGATAGTGGTGATAGCGACGGCGGTGACGGCGGTGATGGCGAAAGTGATCATGACTAATAGTAGCAGCTGCTGTAAAAGGAATATTTCGCGTGTCGGATAAAAATCTCATCCTGATTGCCCTGATCATTCAGGTTGTTTGCTCCGTGTTTTTCATTGCCGATATGGCCTCGACTGTCTTTGGCTTGCCATTAATGCCAACCAGCTGGATGCTTTACGAGCTGATGGAGATCTCGGCCGCATTGGGGTTGGTGCTTGGGTCGATTGTCAGTGCCATGGCCTTGCGCCGGGCCCACAAACGCCGGCAGCGGTTGGAAATGCAACTAAAGGCGGCGTCCGGTGCATTTATGGAAATGCTGAATGAAAAGCTGGAAGAATGGGGGCTGACCCCGGCCGAACAGGATGTAGCACTGTTTGCAATCAAAGGGTTTTCCACCCGCGAAATATCCGAAATGCGCAACACATCCGAGGGGACGATCAAGGCCCAGACCAATGCGATTTACCGCAAGGCGGGCGTCAGCGGGCGGCCGCAATTGCTGAGCCTGTTTATCGATGATCTGATGGGTGATGCGCTGGTTGCCGAGTAGGGTTTTCCCGAAAATTCGCATGCGACAATTTGGCCACAGGTTGCAATCTGTGGACCCATGATGAAATTTTCCCTGTTGTTTCGAATCTGCTAGCGGCGCATATGCCGCCTCCCGCTTGATGCGGATCAGACCTAAGCGGTTCGGGGTTTATCCCGTCCGGTGCGGACCGGCCCCTGCCGATACCGTATGCCAAGGCTGTGATGCAGATGTGGGGTAGAGGCTCAAACCCTCTTGTTGATGTAGCTCATCTGGTAGAGCAGCAAACTTTTAATTTGCGTGTAGCGTGGTTCAATTCCCGCCATCAAGTCTTGGGAAAAGATGCGTATAGCATTGAACAGGTTCGAATCCTGTATTCGCTGCGACAGCAGCTCAAAATTTGGATGTCGGGGCTATCCTGTCGGGGTGGCCTTGCGACGGTGATTTGCCTTCGGGCGGATCACCGGCAACGGGTCTGCTACGGCTCTGGCCTTTGGCCGCAATGTGGGTGACGACTGCGGGTGTTTGCACCCGGCATCGGGGTTTTCGAACGCCTTTGCCGCGTGCATCCCACCCAACGTCCACTCCCTGCTTTGCCGCGAAAGGGCATGGCATGGACGGCACCGGCATCCTTTCACCGCCCCGGTTTCGGGGCCTCAACCCGCCAATAACGGCATTTCAAACAAGGAGTTATCGCTTTGCGACGACGATAATGGAACGATACGAAAAGGAGACTGAAAATGAGATATGTGATTGAAAAACTGCTGGGATACCAGCGCGTGACTGTAACCGAAACCCAACGGGCGCTTGTGCTGGAAAAGGGACGGTTTGCCGATATTCTGGAGCCGGGCGAACACCGGCTGAAGCTGCGGAATGTCACGATACAGATGCATGATCTGAGTGGTCCCCGTTTCGTATCGGTCTATGAGGATGCGTTGCTGCGTGAACGCCCCGATCTGGTTGATGCGCATCTGACTGTGGTGCGCACCAAAGCTGACGAACTGGCGATTGTGGCCCGCGATGGTCGCGCTTACGAGTTGGTCACACCGGATCACCGCGCGGTTTACTGGACCGAGGCGGCGGACTGGTCGGTCGAGCGTCTGGATGTTTCGGACAGCCACGAGGTGGAAGCGAAACTGGCGCAACGTCTGATGCGGTCGGGTCTGGCCAAGCATATGACCTCGGTCGAAGTGGCCGAGGGGCGGGTCGGTATCCTGACAATTGACGGGGTGCAGGCGCGGGTGCTGGAGGCCGGAACCTATTGGTTCTGGGTTCTGGGTTGCAAACATCTGGTCAAGCTGGTGGATACCCGCTGGCAAAGCATGGATGTCAGCGGACAGGAGATCCTGACCAAAGACCGTGTTTCGTTGCGGGTGAACCTGTCGGCGGACTACCGGGTGGTTGACCCGGAACTGGCGGTCAGCGCGGTCAAGGATTTCGCCGAAGCCCTGCATCGGGCGTTGCAACTGGCGTTCCGTAAAACGCTGGGGGCGCTGACGCTGGATGTGTTGCTGGCAGACAAGGTATCGGTTGATACCGAAGCCGCCGCAAGGGTGCGTGCCGAAATGGCGCGGGTCGGTGTCGAGGTGGGCGAGATCGCGTTGAAAGACGTGATCCTGCCCGGCGAGATGCGCGAGATCCTGAACCGTGTGGTCGCGGCGCAAAAAGAGGCCGAGGCCAACATGATCCGCCGGCGCGAGGAAACCAACGCCACGCGGTCGCTGTTGAACACGGCCAAAGTGATGGCCGAGAACCCTGTGATGTTGCGCCTGAAAGAGCTTGAGGCGCTGGAAGGCATCGCGGGCAAGGTCGAACGTCTGACGGTCCACAACGGGACCGACGGTTTGATGAACGATCTTGTGCGGCTTCGCGACTAAACAAAAGGCCCCGTCCGGGAAATCGGGCGGGGCCGTTTATTGTTAGATCAGCGTGCCCCGAAAATCATATTTTTCAAGCAGTTCCAGCGGAACAATCTCCAGCGCCCGTTTGTGCGTCGCGGCCAGATTGACCTTGGGCGCGCAATCCTCGTCAACCGCCTGTAAAAACCGGCTGGCACAAAGGCACCATTGATCACCCGCCTTCAACCCGCTGAAATTGAATTCCGGGCGGGGTGTGGTCAAATCGTTTCCCAGATATTTGGAGAAGGCCAGAAATTCATCGGTCATGATCACACAGACCGTATGGCTGCCTTTGTCCTCGTTACAGGTATTGCAGGCCCCGTCCCGAAAGAACCCTGTCAACGGATCCATCGAGCAGGGCGCAAGGGCTTTGCCATAGACATTCACAGAGGGGTGCTTTTCCATATTGGCTCCAATAAGACGGGTTCAATTCATCTATAGCCTAAAATCACCCTGTATTCTGCCCTGAATATTGCGCCCCTCACCGGCAGGGCGGGATTTGCAGTTCCACACGATAGCCGCTTGACCATATCCTGCCGATCCAATAGTAATCGCCACCTGTAAGCGGGCGTTGTGTAGTGGTAAGACCTTAGCCTTCCAAGCTAATGACGCGGGTTCGATTCCCGCCGCCCGCTCCAGAAAATCCGGTATAAGCCACCTGTGACGATCCACCACTTGTTCCGCGCGCGTCAAAGTCTTATGACGCAATCCTGAACATGCGAATAAGGACGGGTTAATATGGCACGCGGTACGACTCCTGACATGGATAAACGCGAGAAATCCAAAAAGGTCAGTGCGCTGTCCGGTTTGGTTCCCTTCCTGCGCCCCTACAAGCTTATGGTGTTGTTGTCCGGCATCGCGCTGGTGTTCACCGCAACTATTTCGCTGATTTTGCCAATGGCCGTGCGTCGCGTGGTTGACGGGTTCAGCGAGGACAATACCGCCCTGCTGGATCAGTATTTCGGCGCCGCACTGGCGATTGCCGCAGCTTTGGCTGTTGGCACGGGGTTGCGGTATTATCTGGTGACGCGCCTTGGTGAACGGGTGGTTGCGGATATCCGCAAGGCGGTGTTTGACCGTGTGATCACCCTTAGCCCCGCGTTTTATGAACGGATCATGACGGGCGAAATCCTGTCGCGGATCACCACGGATACCACGGTGATCCAGTCGGTCATCGGCTCTTCCGTCTCGGTTGCCCTGCGCAACGTGCTGCTGTTATTCGGCGGCATGGCGCTGATGCTTTATACCAGTGCCAAACTGACCGGTCTGGTGCTGTTGATCGTGCCCGCCGTGATCATTCCGATTATCGTTCTGGGCCGTCGTCTGCGCAAACTCAGCCGCGAAAATCAGGACTGGATTGCCGCCAGTTCCGGCTCGGCTTCGGAATCCTTGGGGGCAGTGCAAACCGTTCAGGCCTTTACGCAGGAAACGGCCATTGCAAAAGCCTTTAACGAGGTCACGGAAAAGGCCTTTGCCGCCGCCAGCCGCCGGATCGGCACCCGTGCGGTGATGACGGTCATCGTGATTTTCCTGATCTTTAGCGGGGTTGTCGGGGTGTTGTGGATTGGCGCGCGCGATGTGCAATCGGATGTGATGACTCCGGGCCAGTTGGTGCAATTCCTGATCTATGCCATTCTGGTTGCCGGTGCTGTCGGGGCCTTGTCCGAAATCTGGGGCGAATTGCAACGCGCTGCCGGTGCGACGGAGCGGCTGATCGAGCTGCTGGAAACCGAAGATACGGTAAAAGATCCGGCCAAACCCGTTGCACTTCCCAAACCGGCCAAAGGGGCGATTGCGTTCGAGGATGTCAGCTTCTACTACCCGTCCCGCCCTGAACACGCGGCCCTGAACGGCGTTTCTGTTGACATCAAAGCCGGGGAAACCGTGGCGCTGGTGGGGCCGTCCGGTGCGGGGAAATCCACCATTATCCAGCTTTTGCTTCGGTTCTATGATCCTGAAACCGGACGTATCACGATCGATGGTCTGGACCTGCGCGACATGGCGCGCCGTGATTTCCGGCAGGCGATTGCATTGGTGCCGCAGGATCCGGTGATCTTTGCCACCTCGGCCCGCGAGAACATCCGCTTTGGCCGCCCCGGTGCCACCGACGCCGAGGTCGAAGAGGCCGCCAAGGCTGCCGCAGCGCATGACTTCCTGCTGGCCCTGCCGGAAGGGTATGAAACCTATGTCGGCGAACGCGGTGTGATGCTGTCCGGCGGGCAAAAACAGCGCATTGCCATCGCGCGGGCCATCCTGCGTGATGCGCCTATTCTGCTGCTGGACGAAGCAACCTCGGCGCTGGATGCGGAATCCGAACGCGCGGTGCAGCAGGCCGTTGAACGGATGGCCGCGGATCGCACCACATTGATTGTGGCGCACCGTCTGGCAACGGTCAAAAAGGCCGATCGTATTCTGGTATTTGAAAACGGACAGATTGTTGCCGAGGGCAGCCACAAGGATTTGGTTGCCGAGGGCGGGCTGTATGCGCGCCTTGCCAAACTGCAATTCACCGATGGAATCGCTGCGGAATAGGCTTTTTCCGCAGCGTAGCCCTTGCGCGCCGCGCCGTTTCCGCGCATTTTTCCCTGTAACAAGTTCTGCACAACGCAGACACGGGGAGGAATGAATGACACGTTTTGCGACTTTGGAAGATGTTCAGGCGATTGAAAAAGAGGGCGCCTGGGAAGACCGCGATCTGCCTAAGACCATGTATCAGTTTCTGACAAATGTGGCGGAAAAGCACGGCAACCGCAATGCGGTCTCGTTTCAGATTACTTCAGGTCCGACAGACAAGGCCGAAACCCTGACATGGCGCGGGCTGCATACCAAAGTGGTGCAAACCGCAAATATGTTCCGCGGTATGGGCATCGGTGAAAATGACGTGGTGGCCTATCTGCTGCCCAACAGCAATGAAACGGTATTGACCATGCTGGCGGGGTCTATCGCCGGTATCGTCAACCCGATCAACCCGCTGCTGGATGCCGAACAGATTGCCTCGATCCTGCGGGAAACCGGTGCCAAGGTTCTGGTGACGCTGAAATCCTTTCCCAAAACCGATGTGGCGCAAAAGGCGGCCGAGGCTGTCGCGCTGGCACCGAATGTGAAAACCGTGGTCGAGGTGGATTTGCTGCGCTACCTTTCCCCGCCCAAAAGCTGGATCGCCGGAATGATCCGGCCGAAAAACCCTGTGACGCACAATGCGCGGGTGGTGAATTTCACCAAGGAAATGTCGCGCCAGAATACCACGCTGGATTTTGCCGATTGTGATGGCGATCGTGTGGCGGCCTATTTCCATACAGGCGGCACCACAGGGATGCCCAAGGTCGCACAGCACAAATATTCCGGCATGATCTATAACGGCTGGCTGGGGGAAACCCTGCTGTTCGATGAAAACGACACGCTGATTTGTCCGCTGCCCCTGTTCCATGTTTTCGCGGTGCAGGTGGTTTTGATGGCGGTGATTGCCTCGGGCGCACATGTGGTGTTCCCGACACCGGCGGGTTATCGCGGGGACGGGGTGTTTGACAACTTCTGGAAGCTGATCGAACGCTACAAGGTGACATTCGTGATCACCGTTCCCACCGCCATTGCCGCGCTGATGCAGCGGCCTGTGGACGCGGATGTGTCCAGCCTTAAAACGGCCTTTTCGGGCTCGGCCCCGCTGCCGGTGGAATTGTTCAACCGGTTCGAAAAAACCACCGGTGTTAATCTGGCAGAAGGCTATGGGCTGACAGAAGCCACCTGTCTGGTGTCAATCAATCCTGTGGACGGGGAAAAGAAAATCGGCTCGGTCGGGCTGCCATTTCCCTATACGGATGTGCGTATTCTGGATTGCGCCGAGGATGGAACGGTTAAAAAAGAATGCGGCGTTGACGAGGTTGGCGAGATTTGCGTGTTCAACCCCGGTGTTTTCCCGGGAAATACCTATACCGAAGCGCCAAAAAATGTTGGCCTTTATGCGGATGAAAAATACCTGCGGACGGGTGATCTGGGCCGGTTGGATGCAGATGGCTATTTGTGGATCACAGGCCGCGCCAAGGATCTGATCATTCGCGGTGGCCACAACATTGACCCTGCCGAGATTGAAGAGGCCCTGGCGGGACACCCTGCCGTTGCCTTTGCCGGCGCAATCGGTCAGCCCGACAGCTTTGCCGGCGAGTTGCCTTGCGTTTATGTCGAGCTGGTGGACGGCGCGGATGCGACTGTCGAGGAACTGATGGAATTTGCCAAAAAGCATGTTCATGAACGTGCGGCACATCCCAAACATCTGGAAATTCTGGACGAGTTGCCGAAAACCGCAGTTGGCAAAGTGTTCAAACCCGATCTGCGCAAGCGGGCGATCGTGCGGGTTTATAACGACGCCCTGAACAAGGCAGGGCTGGCAGCCGAAGTGATTCGTGTCGTTGACAGCAAGAAACGCGGGCTGGTGGCGCAGGTTGCCAAAACCGGCGAGGTTGACGAAGCCTCGGTCGCGCACTTGCTGGGGGAATACACGCGGCCTTGGGAGTGGGTCGAAGATTGATCCTTTGACCCCCTATGGCAAAAACCACCTGTGAAAACGAAAACGGCCCGGCAAGATCTGTGTATGATCTTGCCGGGCCGTTTTTATATTGTTCGGGTGTCGCTACTTTGGGCAATCAAATTCAATTTTGATCCGCTCGGTTCCTTTGCGTTCATAGCGAAAGCACTGTTCGGGCGGGGCTTCTTCAACAACAGTGGGGGCTTCTTCAATATCCAGAAGGGTTGTCTGGTTTACCTCGATTCCGCTGTCGATAACTGTCGCATCACCCACGCCAACCAACGACAGGGACAGCCTGCCTGTTGATTGGGCTTGTGCAAGCGAAGCAACCTGTTGTGGTGTTGCCTCGACGGTAACAGTCCGCGCAATTCGGGCGCCGCTGACATCGTCGTTTGCCGATTGGTCAATCGCAATCAGGGAAATACCGGATTCAATCAGTTTGGTAATATTGCCGCCGCCATTTCTGTTGGGGGGTCGGCCTGTCCAGTAAACATCCACTTTGTCGCCTGGACGAAGGAAACCGGAAACGCCGCTGCTGACGTCGACTTTGATCGCAAAGGCGCGCATGCCGGGGGACAGGCGGGATGTAATGCCGGCGTCTTTGCCCGGTGCGGTAACTTTGCTCGCCAAAACAGGTTCACCCGCTTCCATCGTGCGTAGAACGGAACGAAGTTTGTCGCTGTCTTTGGGAAACAGGTCTTCACCCGGCTTGCCGTCTTCTGTTTTGGCGGCGGGGAAGGTGAATATGCCTTCGGGCAGGGCATCAACAGGCCATTTTTGCAGGCGAACATCGTCCTTTGTCAATTTCTCTCCGTAGGTGATTTTGTCGGTCACCACAAAAACATTGACAGTATCCACCATGCTGTTTGCAATAGCTTCGAGCCGCTGTTTCTCAGCTTGATAGTTGCTGAAATAGCCTTTGGTCATATAAACAGCAAAACCGGCCAGTCCCAATCCCAGAATCAGAACCAAACCAAAAACCATTCGCATGATGTATCCTTTCGTTTCCTATGCGTTGAGCGCATATAATCTATTACCAATCACATCAATAGACAATGATTGCGGCAATAACGTGAACAAAAGGCGGGTTTTCTTGGAAAGGCAAGCTGCAAAAAGCAGGTGAGCCGCCCCAAGAAGGCATTTTATCTAAAAAGTGGGGTCTACACCGGCTGCATCAAGTACCGACCCGATAGCAACTGTTTTATCTTCCACCTTCGGGCGAAGGACCAGAACGACAGCCAGACCAAGTCCTGCAATCGCTGCTGTAAGTACAACCCAATCAACCGTGACAGCCCCATCTTCAGATTTATAGAATTTAATTAGGGAATTTAACATATCTGTCTCCGTGTGGGCATCTTATAG
>WGBJ01000001.1 GCA_015494385.1 Marinosulfonomonas sp. | reverse complement strand
CGTCATAGAACAAATCCACCGCAAACATCGTCTGTTTCAGCGTGGTCCCGTCCGGACTGTCACAAGGCACCAGCGCAATCGCATCATAAATCGCCCGCGCATTTCGCTGCATCAAAGGGTTCGGCCAGCGGGTGCCACGCAATTCGTTCAGAAAAGACACATCACAACCGCAGTTGTATTCCCCCCGCGCCGCCACGCAATAATCATGCCGCATACAGGCCGCATCCAGCATATCCACCGGCGGCCCCGCGCGTGACATGTCAACCGGATGGTTCGGCCCGCACCAACGGCCATAAACCGGCGCATACACCTGCAAATTGCTCTGTGCCACTGCCCCGCCAACGCTTGCCAATACCAGCAAAGCCCCGATCAAAACCTGTTTTATCAATCCAGTTCCCATGCCGTTCTTTACACCACCCGCGCGCGCTCTGGCAAATCCGTGCCATCAAATTTCGTGATACCCCCGTCACAAATCGCAATTGGGCAAAGCCGCCACGCCGCGCTAACCTGTCGCAATGACCTATGATCTTTACATCGGCGACCGCACATTTTCCAGCTGGTCGCTGCGTGGCTGGCTGATGTTCGAGAAGTTCAACATCCCCTGCCGCACCCATATGGCCGGTCTGTATTCCGGCACCCTGAAACAGGATCTGGCCGAGCTGGCTCCGGCCCGCTATGTCCCCGCGATGCGCACGCCCGACGGCATTGCTGTCGGTGACACCTTGGCAATGGCCGAAACCTTGGCCGAGCGTCACCCCGATGCCGGCCACTGGCCAACCGATCCTGCCGCCCGTGCCTTGGCGCGTTGGCTGGTCGCTGAAATGCACTCGGGCTTCATGGCGCTGCGCAGCGAATGTCCGATGCAACTGCTGCACCAATACGACGGCTTTGCCGTGTCCGACGCGGTGCAGGCCGACCTGAACCGCCTGCAGGAAATCTGGTCACTGGCCCGCACCCGTCACGGCACGAATGGCCCGTGGCTGTTTGACAACTACACGGTCGCCGATGCCTTTTACGCCCCCGTCGCGGCCCGCATCGCAGGCTTTGCCCTGCCGATGGACGACGCTTCCGCCGCCTATGTCACAGCCCACTTGCAAGACCCCGCCTTCCAGAAATGGCGCGCCGAAGGGCTAAAGGTCTCCTACGATCCCGTCCCCTACGCACTGGATCTGCCCACCCGCAACTGGCCGCAATCCTTAACCTGATTTCGGCCCCGTTTACCCTTTGTAAACCATTCCCGCGTTAACCATGACCCAATGGTTAATAGCGGGAGCGGTTAAATGGTATCACGCGCCTATACGGTGGCGTTTGAAGGGATCGAGGCCCGCATGGTCGAGGTGCAATGCGCCATCACTGCGGGCCTGCCATCCTTTGCCATCGTCGGCCTGCCGGACAAGGCCGTTTCCGAGGCCCGCGAACGGGTCCGCGCGGCGATGACGGCGATGTCAATCGCGCTGCCCTCCAAACGGATCACCATAAACCTGTCGCCCGCCGATGTGCTGAAAGTCGGCTCTCATTTCGATCTGCCAATCGCATTGGCCCTGCTGGCAGCACTTGAAATTATCCCCTCCGAGGACGTGGAAAACACCGTCGCTCTTGGGGAACTGTCCCTTGATGGCTCGCTGATCCAGGTGATCGGCGCCCTGCCCGCCGCGATGGCCGCCGCCGAACATGACCGCGCGCTTTTATGCCCCAAGGCCTGCGGCGCCGAGGCCGCTTGGGTCGGTGCAACGCAGGTGCTGGCGGCGGGTTCGCTGGCCGATGTGGTGCGCCATTACACCGGGCAATCACCACTAACCCCGGCCGTGGCGGGCGAAGTGCAACGCGAAAATCACAGCCGCGACATGCGCGATGTCAAAGGACAGGAACGCGCCAAACGGGCGTTGGAAATCGCTGCTGCGGGGCGTCACCATGTGCTGATGACCGGCTCGCCCGGCTCAGGAAAATCCATGCTCGCCGCCCGACTGCCCGGCATCCTGCCCCCGCTTAGTGCCGCCGAGGCGCTTGAAACCTCGATGATCCATTCGCTGTCCGGCCTGCTGGACGAGGGCGGCATTTCCCGCGAACGCCCCTTTCGCGAACCCCACCACACCGCGTCTATGGCAGCCATTGTCGGTGGCGGGCGCGGTGCGAAACCCGGCGAAATTTCACTGGCGCACAACGGGGTGTTGTTCATGGACGAATTCCCCGAATACAACCGCGCCGTGCTGGAAACCCTGCGCCAGCCGATTGAAACCGGCGAAGTGGTGGTGGCCCGCGCCAACGCCCACATTCGCTACCCCTGCCGTTTCATGCTGGTCGCCGCCGCCAACCCCTGCAAATGCGGCTACCTGACCGACCCGACCCGCGCCTGCGCCCGCGTGCCGGTCTGTGGCGAGGAATATCTGGGCCGTATTTCCGGCCCGCTGATGGATCGTTTCGATCTACGCATTGACGTGCCACCCGTGGCCTTTTCCGATCTGGACCTGCCCGAAACCGGCGATAGTTCCGCCGACATGGCCGCCCGCATTGCATCCGCCCGCGCCCTGCAAGAGGCCCGTTTTGAAGAGCATGGCGACATGCGCGTAAATGCTGATGCCGAAGGCGCGATGCTGGAAGAAATCGCCACCCCCGATGACGAGGGGCGCGCGTTGTTGCTAAAGGTTGCCGAACGGTTCGGGCTGTCCGCGCGGGGCTATCACCGCGTGTTGCGCGTGGCCCGCACCATCGCCGATCTGGAGGGCGAGGCAGATGTACGCAAACCGCATGTGGCCGAGGCCGTCAGCTTTCGCCTGAGCGCCACAAAAGAGGTTTGAACCACGCTGCCCCGGACCTGATCCGGGGCCTGTCCGATCCGAATGCCAGAAGGTCCCGCATCAAGTGCGGAACCGCGCCTTGATGAACTGCGCCACCTGCAACAGGGCCAGATCCGCATCGGGCAACCAGCCGTGGAATATCTGCCAGACATGCGGAAGGTCCGACCAGATATAGGTTTCCACCTCAACCCCCTGTTCCTCGAGCACCGCTGCCATTCGGCAAGTATCATCCCGCAAAATCTCGCTGTCCGACGCCTGCATCAGCACCGGCGGGCAATCGGGAAAATCCGCAAACAGGGGCGAGGCACGAGGGTCCGCCGGATCAGCCCCTTGCAGATACATATCGCGCAATTCGTCGATCCGCTCGACCGGCAACATGGCCTCGGACTTTGCATTGGAACGCAGGGATTCCCCGCTCAACGTCAAATCCGTCCACGGCGACAAAGCAAATGCAGCGCGCGGTGCAATCCCGCGTTTGCACAGTTCTGACAACAGCACCAGCACTGCCCCGCCACCGGCACTATCGCCGCCAATGATGATGTTTTCCGGCGCATAGCCACGTTCCAGCAGCGCCAGATACCCCGCCAGTGCATCGTCAATCGCCGCCGGAAATGCGTGTTCAGGCGCAAGGTGGTAATCAATCAGACAGGCCTGAATGCCACATAGGCGCGACAGGGCTGCCAGCATGTTCTTGTGGGTTTCGGGGCTGCCCGCCACATAGCCGCCACCGTGGATATAATAGATCACCTTTTCGCGTGATTTCACGCCCGAGGACACCCACAACGCGGGCCGCTCCGCCAGTGTATCTTCCAGAAACAGGCTCAGCGGCGGGGTGCGAAACCCCAGCCGGGCCATACGGTGAAAACTGCGCCTTGCGTCTGGAATTTCCTGCACGCGCGCCAGATGCCGCTTGGCAACCAGCCTTGATCCAACATTGATCAACCATTTACGAATTGTCACAAACTACGCCTTTCTACGTTCAATTGCCTGCCATATTTTCTCGGCGATATTGGTGCCATCAAACCGCTCCAGCTCCTGAATACCGGTGGGCGAGGTCACGTTGATCTCGGTCAGATAGTCGCCGATCACATCAATGCCGACAAAAATCTGCCCCTTTTCCCGCAGCAACGGGCCAATGGCATCGCAAATTTCCTGATCGCGCGCAGTCAGACCGATCTTTTCGGGCCGCCCGCCGACATGCATGTTGGAGCGTGTTTCGCCCTTGGCCGGAACGCGGTTGATCGCACCCACGGCTTCGCCATCCACCAGAATGATCCGCTTGTCGCCGTTGGACACATCGGGCAGGAATTTCTGCGCAATCAGCGGCTCGCGGTTGATGCCCATGAACAATTCATGCAGCGAGGTCAGGTTGCGGTCATTCACATCCAGCCGGAACACACCGGCCCCGCCGTTGCCGTATAGCGGTTTCAGAATGATATCGCCGTGCTTGTGTTTGAATTCCTTGATCGTCTCCAGATCACGGGCAATCATGGTGGGCGGGGTCAGATCGGGAAAGGCCAGCACCAACAGCTTTTCAGGATAATTGCGCACCCAGAACGGATCATTCACGACCAGCGTTTCGGGGTGGATCATATCCAGCAGATGCGTGG
The DNA here is from genome assembly GCA_015494385.1 of Marinosulfonomonas sp. Lineage (GTDB taxonomy): Bacteria > Pseudomonadota > Alphaproteobacteria > Rhodobacterales > Rhodobacteraceae > Profundibacter. The sequence goes on along the minus strand of WGBJ01000001.1, from coordinate 1,050 downwards.
TGGTAATATAGCCCATGTCAAACGGCGGATCCTGCCGCAGCCAGACAACATCCCAATCCGCCAGATCGACATCCTGTTCTTCCCCCAGCGTGAAATGGTTGCCCTTTTCGCGCCGCACGGTTAGCGGCCAGCCCCGCGCCATGATCCTGCCTTCGCGATAAGACAGCTTGTCCGGCGTGTAATAAAACAACTCGTGTCCGCGTGCCTGCGCCTCTTCGGCGATACGGAAAGTGCTGTCGGCATCAATATCAATCGGTGCAATCGGATCCATCTGGATCGCTACTTTTAACGGCATATCGGCCCCCTTTGTCTGCCCCTACTACATGGCCCAAGGCAGCACGGGGTTCAATGGGAAGTCGCCTAACAATAGCCAAATGCGTTTTCGATCACCTGAATTTCACCAGTTGCATCCATCAACGCCACATCAAAGCGCACATCCGTATCCTGCCCGCCCGGTTCGCCTGCCAGATATTCCGATGCCGTCGCATAAATCCGCTGCATCTGGCGGCGCGATACCCGCTCGGCCGCCCGCGCAAAATCGCGGCTTTTCTTGACCTCGATAAAAATCAACCCGTCACCATCCCGTGCAATCAGATCAATTTCCCCGCCGGACCCGCGCCAGCGCCGTCCGGCAATTTCATGTCCGGCCCGCGCATAGTGGGTTTCAACAACCCCTTCCGCCGCCAGCCCCGCATGATATGATACCGCTCCGCTCATTATTCCTTCTCCATCCCGAGGGCCGCCTGATACACCTTGCGCCGTGGCAGGCCCAATGCCTCGGACACAGCCGTTGCCGCATCTTTCAAACGCATGGTTTTCAACGCATCGCGCAAAGCATCCTCCATCGACTGGTCCGACACCTGAACGCCACGCGCCCGATCCACCAGAACCACAATTTCGCCTTTCACCGAACGCTCTGCAAAGGCATCGGCCAATTCCGCCAAAGTGCCGCGCGACACCTCTTCAAACCGTTTGGTCAGTTCCCGACAGACCGCCGCCTGCCGTTCCCCGCCCAATACCTGCACCAAATCCCCTAACATTCCATGAATC